>JAYSYG010000451.1:0-4299 GCA_043716685.1 Sphingobacteriaceae bacterium
CTCATCATTGTAAAGTTCTTTTTGCACGCCGTTATATAGCATGGAATAATGGTTTGCAATTTTATAATCACCCAAGGCTTCATAAAGTTCGGCAAGAGAAATATATGTGCTGCCCAGAACGCTTTTATGCTGCTCATATTTCAGGCTTCTCTCCAGGTAAACAGCCGCGGTTTTATAATCCTTTTTAATTTTGTAATAAAGCTGTCCAAGGTTAACACAAATGCTGGCAATCCCATCTTCGTTCCCATCCTCCTCCCATACTTTCAGGGCTTTTAAATAGTAAAGTTTACTTAGATCATATTCTTTACGTTCTTCGTAAACGTTTGCTATATTACTATAACCAACTCCGATCATATACCGGTCATTTATTTTTTGAGAAATTTCGATAGATGAAAGCTCATACTCCAACGCCTTACTGAAGTTTTTCAGTTCACTATACACGCCCCCAATGTTATCAAGTGTCATTGCTATTTGCCCTTCATCATTGATCTTTTTGGCCATGTTGTAAGAAAGTGTGTAAAACTCAAGTGCCTTTTGATTGTTCTTTAAACTTAAATTCAGATTACCTATATTATTGTAAGCCTTAAGCATTCCCACGCTGTCTCCCAGGCTTTCCTTTATCTTTAAAGAAGCAAAATGATAATCCAGCGCTTTTTTATACTCTCCAAGCCGCTCGTAGCAGGAGCCGGCGTTATTATAGCTGCGGCCCAGTTTCTTTTGTTGTTTTAGTGCTTTTCTAATCTTTATTGCAGGTTCATGGCATTCAATAGCCTTCTTATAGTCTCCCTTCAGATAATAGGTATTGGCCATATCGTTGTACACATCCGCAATTCCTCTTCCGTAATTTAATTTTTCAGCAAGTATAAGGGCTGTGCGCGCATACTCCAGCGCTTTATCGTATTTGGCAGCGTTCTGGTATTTTACTCCAATTGTATTCAGCAATAAAACACGATTCGTGTCCTGCTTTGACCCTTTTAAACAAGCTTCGAGACTATCAATAGCACGTTGCTGCTGCGAAATCAGCACGAAAGGCAATAGAAAAAGAAAGATAAGGTGTTGTTTTAAAAAAAATCTCATTTAACGTCCTTAAAACAATAAATGTAATACTTTATTTCAGGGGGCGTGGTTACGGTTAATAATTATAATAAGGAGAGATCATGAGGTAAACCACAACCCCTGTAACTGTAACGTACAACCAGATCGGGTAGCTGAACCTGGTAAGTTTTTTGTGTTTCTCACGCTGATCGGTGAGTCCATAATAAAACGAAAGCAGTACCATTGGAAGAACAACAATTGCTAAAAAAATATGGGACAAAAGAATGATCACATAAAGAGGTTTTACCCCACTAACAGCGGCACTCTCCGCGGCACTCATTACGCCATTGTGGTCCACATCCCCGTATTTAGTGTCTGGTATAAAATAATGCGCGGTAACATAACTGATCAAAAATAATGCGCTTAACACAAAAGCCGTAAGGTTTAATTTTTTGTGAAGATCAATATCTCTTTTCTTTATTGCCCATAAAGAGAAAAGCAGAAGCGCGCTGCAGGTACCATTCAAAATAGCATTTAGGGTTGGTAGCTTATAAATAAAATCCGGGAAAACATCCGGATGCGGAATCCACTTCTGGTTTAAAACTGTTACCAGTGCGCAAACCGCAACAGTGGTAATATAAAAAGTTGTTTTAAGCGCTTTTTCGTTGGAAACAGTTAACAGGGCCATGGTTTAATTTTGGCGTAAAAATACTCTCTATCGCCTTATAAAAAAAGAAAAAAGACAGGTTGTCCGCCTGTCTTTTGAAAAATATTCTGCTTATTTCTTCTGAAGCGCGTTAAGTTGCGCCTGACTAACACCAGTTGAGGAGTATCCTCCGTCGTGATAAAGATTCTGCATGGTTACCATCCGTGTTAAGTCGCTAAAAAGGCTTACACAATAGTTGGCGCAATCTTCGGCTGACGCATTCCCAAGAGGAGACTGCAATTCTGCAAAATCATAGAAATCCATAAAGCCTTTTATGCTTGTTCCAGCTTTTGTTTTGGTTGGCGACTGTGAAACGGTGTTTATTCTCACCTTTTTCTTTAAACCATAATGATATCCGAAGCTACGCGCAATGCTTTCAAGCATCGCCTTAATATCTGACATATCTGTGTAAAAAGGAAACGCACGTTGTGCACCCATGTATGTCAACGCAACTACCGAAGCCCACTCATTAAGTGCGTCTAGCTTATGAGCTGCGGCAAGCATTTTATGAAATGAAAGAGCAGAGATGTCAATTCCCTTTTGGTAATAATCATAGTTGAGTTCTGTATAAGGAATGTCTTTCCGCATATTTACACTCATGCCTATGGAGTGCAGAACAAAATCCAACTTTCCTCCAAGATGCGCCATAGATTCCGTATAAAGCTTTTCAATTTCCTCTGTACTCGTTGCATCAGCCGGAATGATCTTTGAGCCGGTCTTTTCTGCAAGTTTATTTATTTCTCCCATACGCATCGCAATTGGAGCGTTTGTAAGCACAAAGGTAGCGCCCTCTTCATGCGCACGAAGCGCGATTTGCCAGGCAATCGAATTTTCATCCAAAGCACCTGTAATTATCCCACGTTTTCCTTTTAATAAATTATAAGCCATAAGTGTATTTTAATACTGCAAATATAACATTATCACTCAAAAAAGAGGTCTTATGATCCTTTAAAAAATATAATTACTTTCGTGTAAAAGAGCCTGAATAAAACAACATTTTTATTCAGTTTAACTTAATAAAAAAAATCGAAAACATGAAAACAATATTTTTATTCTTCGTTTCATTTTTGTGTGCCTTTGCAGTGAATTCTCAAAACGGCGCATATATTGAATTTAAGATTACTTCCAATAAAGGATATTCAGGAAGTATAAAAGTACATTTTTCCGAATTTGGGAGTATTGCGGAGTTTAGCATGGCGGTGCCACAAATTCCAGGTGGTGGAATAATTAATAAAAGCATGACCATGAAGGATAAACCGGGAATAACCTACATGATCAACGATCAGAATAAGACGTATTCGGAAATTACTGCTACCGATCCCTCCAATCAGGACACAAAGACATACGTAGTTAAAAAACTTGGCGAAGAGACTGTTAACGGCTACAAATGTGTTCACTCAATGATCACCGAGGGCAATGAAACTCATGAGGTATGGAACACAAAAGAAATTACAGATTTTTACAAATACGCAGAAGCGTTTAAAAGCAACAAACGTATTGGCTCACAAAAACGCGACCAAGCTCTTAAAGATGCCGGTTGTGATGGGTTTCCCGTAAAAACGGTGCATAAAGGAAATGCCCGTGAAGGTGACATGACCATGGAACTTGTAAAAGTTGAAAAAAAGACATTTACCAAAATACAATTTGAGATTCCGTCGGGTTATACACAATCGGCGGGCGGTTCTTCATTAGGCGGTGGTGAAATGAAATCACAACAAGAGATTATGAACATGAGTCCTGAAGAAAGAGCGAAGTATGTGGAAGAAATAAAAAAGAAATATGGTCAGAAATGATCAGTAGGAAAAATAATCTTTTCTTATAAAATACTCTGCCGCATCGAGCATAGATTTAGCTGACTTCTCTAAAGAGTCGGCTTTTGCTTTGTTAGTCTCATAATATTCTTCTCCATCCAGATTTAAATATTTCCAAAGGCGTTTTGTTTTTTGGGTCATCAGTTCATAGAAATAGTATCCATCAGCACTTATGCATCCTATTTTATCATCTGCGGTAAAATACACAAATGGATGTTTTTCTTTCCGGATATCCTGCCCAAAACTGGTATTGTTAAATGGCAGGTTCAGCACTCCAGCTATTGTACTTAAAACATCCGGCTGGTAGCCAAGGTTATGGCTTGTGTCTGCTTTAAGTGTATTTGGCTTATGCATTAAGAATGGCACGTGGTTATAACTCAACGGCATTTCATACGTCCCCTCTATTGAATAGCCGTGATCTCCCAAAAAAACAAACAATGTATTAGCATACCAGTTCTGTTGTTTTGCCTTTTTCATAAATTCTCCAATAGCCCAGTCAGCATATTGAGTAGAACGTTTTTCTTCTGTGTCTGCATTGGGTTTAAAAGGGATTTTTGTTGGTATTTTCCAGGGGCCATGATCGGAACCCGTCATAATAAAACTTAGAAATGGTTTTGTTCTGTCTCCTTTATTGGTAGTTGTAAAAAATAAATTAAATATTTCGTGATCGGCAACACCCGTTACGCTTATTGTTTTTTCTTTAGGCAGATCGACACCGCTGAGCGTTTGTTTATAGCCGTTCTGTGT
>JAYSYG010000452.1:0-4297 GCA_043716685.1 Sphingobacteriaceae bacterium
TACAGGAAAACCAACCAACTGAATAAGGCGGAGAAAAACATGAGAGAGGCAATGGTTTTGGTTGAACGTAATTTTGGAAAAAAACATGAGCTTTATGCCAGCGCTGAATTAGCTCTTGCGGAGATACACACACTTAATTCGAAGTATGAGGAGGCGGGTCCTTTATATTTTGATTGTCTTTCTTATTACGCAGACCTGATCAACGATTATTTTAATGCGATGAGCGAATCGCATCAGATGAGCTTTTTAAGCTCTATTACCGCAGCTTTTGAGAGTTATAATATTTATGTGATCAATTATAAGTTAAATTTTTCCGGCAAAGATTTATCCCAGCATGTAAAACTGACCTTAAAATACCAGCTACTTTTAAAATCACTTTTAGCGAATAAGTCGGCACGTGTTAGAAAAGAAGTAGCAAACAGCAAAGACGAAAATTTAAAGAAAACATATAATGAATGGCTGGCACTCAAAAATGAACTGATAAATAATTATAAATCTACCAATGCAGCTTCGGAAGATAATAACGAACTCCTTAAAAGAATATCGGAGCTTGAATCACAACTAAAAAGTAAGGTAAGCAGTTTTATTGAAGAGAAGGAGGTAACCTTTGAGCAACTTAAAGAAAAACTTGCTTCGAATGAGGCCGCAATAGAAGTATTCAAAACCCGAGAAGCGTTTAATGATACACAAAGTGTTATTAAATACGGCGCGTTGATAATAAGAAAAAATAGCAAGGAACCGGAACTCGTTATTTTCAAAGAAGGGGATAAGATGGACAACTATGGGTTCTCTAATTATTCAAAGTGCATTGATGAACAAATAAAGGACACAGTGAGTTACGCACTTTATTTTAAACCCTTCGAAAAGGCGCTGCAGGGTGTCAACAGGGTTTATGTTTCGTCTGATGGGGTGTTCCATAAATTAAGCTGGCTCAGTCTCTACGATCCTCAAAAGAAAAAATACCTGGTGGAGGATTACGAAATTTACCAAACCTCAAACCTTGGCTCTTTTTCGCAAAATGTGTCAAGATCTTTGGTGGGCTTAAACGCCAGCCTGTTCGGTTATCCGGACTATGACTATGATTTTACAATAAAAAAAATAAAGGCAAACTTAAAAACGAGTCAGGCTGTTGCAAAACGTTTTGGCTTAACAAACCTGGCAAAACTACCGGGTACAAAAACCGAAGTAGAAGAAATTGCAAAAGAGCTGAAAGCAAAGAACTGGAATGTTGCTACTTACACAGATGAATTTGCAAGCGAAGAGAATTTAAGGAAATTAAGATCTCCGCGTATTTTGCATATTGCCACACATGGATTTTATCTCAAGGATGTGGAAAGCGAGGATAAATTGTTTTTAGGTTTTGAAAATTCAAAGATCAAAAATAATTCGCTTTTAAGGTCCGGGATAATACTGGCAGGTGCTGGCCCTGCTACAGAAGATAGTACGAACCGTAACTCAGAGAACGATGGTATTTTAACTGCTTACGAGGCCTGTTTGCTGGATCTCACTAAAACGGAGCTTGTGATCCTTTCTGCCTGCCAGACAGGTCTGGGAGACGAAATGGGAACCGAGGGAGTGGCTGGTTTACAGCGTTCGCTCACTATTGCAGGGGCAAAAAATATTATGATGAGCCTTTGGCCCGTAGATGATTTTGCAACACAGTACCTCATGACGGAATTTTATAAGAATTATGCAACCTCGCAGAATGTCGAAACGTCTTTTAAACTCGCACAACTTGAAGTGAAAAAGAAATACCCTCAACCCATGTATTGGGCAGCATTTGTGCTTTTAAAAACTTTTAACTAAAGTAACAACCCAGAGGGCAATGTCATTAAGTTCAATTGCCGAAAGATCATTTTATTAAGGTCGCTTCTATGGAGCTTATTCTGTTTTTTTACATTTCTGTTACCTACAGTTTGCTCCTCCAGAGCAAATAGCAGTTATAAAGCCACAGAGAGACTTACTTTTTGTAATAAACGTTAACCATTTCGATAGAGCTCCAGTAGGAGCTACCTGTATGTGGCAACTTAATGACATTGCCCCAGAGGGGTGATTTATTTATACAAGGTACTTTTTCTACCATGAAAGGTAAGGAGCATTAATTTATTATTTCTATTTTTGAGTGTGATCAATCTTGCCCAAATCCGGAAATCCTACCAGCTTGCCGAGGCTTCATTTGAAGTATTAAAAGGAATAGATCTGCATATCCGCGAAGGCGAATTTGTTTCTATTATGGGTTCTTCCGGCTCCGGTAAATCCACACTTCTGAATATTCTTGGAATCCTGGATAATTATGATTCGGGCGAATACAGTCTTAATAAAACACTTATAAAAGATCTCTCTCAGAAAAAGGCAGCGCAACTTCGGAACCAGTTTTTGGGTTTTGTATTTCAATCTTTTAATCTTTTGTCTTTTAAAAATGCAATGGAAAATGTAGCACTTCCCCTTTATTACCAGAAAGTATCACGTAAGGAAAGAAATTACAGAGCTCTTGAATATCTCGACAAAATGGGTTTACGCGAATGGGCCAATCATCTGCCAAGCGAACTCAGCGGTGGACAAAAGCAGCGTGTTGCAATTGCCCGTGCCCTGATCGGGAACCCAAAAGTTATTTTTGCCGATGAGCCAACAGGCGCACTCGATTCGCAAACATCTATTGAAGTGATGGATATTTTTAAGGATATTAATAAACAAGGGAAAACAATTGTGATTGTAACGCATGAAAATGATATTGCAGCAATGACAGACAGAACGATACGGTTGAAGGATGGACTGATTGTAGATAATTGACAATTGAATCGTAAATAAAACGCAAATGTTCGACGTAGACAAGTGGCAGGAAATATTCGGTACGATCAGGAAGAACATGCTTCGTACAGTGCTCACAGCGTTTAGCGTGGCCTGGGGAATCTTTATCCTGATCATTCTGCTGGCAGCGGGTCAGGGACTTAGAAATGGCGCACAGTCACAATTCGGAAACGATGCCGCTAACAGTATCTGGATAGAAGGCGGCCAGACAAGCATGCCTTTCGAAGGTTTTAAGCCCGGCAAACAAATCCAGTTACGGAACAGTGATTTTTATTATGTAAAACGGGACATTCCCGGGGTAGATAATGCATCAGGTGTTTTCAAAGGCTGGCAGAGTACAGTCTTGTCTTACAAAAAAGAACATGCAGGTTTTATAGTGCGGCCGTGTGCACCCGATCACAATAAACTTGAAAAGGCAAAAATAATTAGTGGCCGTTTTATAAATGAAATTGATTTTAATGAATTCAGAAAAGTATGTGTGATTGGTGTACCCGTTCGCGATGCGTTGTTTAAGAAGGAAGATCCCTTAAATAAATTTATTGATGCAGGTGGAACAAAATATAAAGTGGTTGGTGTCTTTAATGATCCTGGTCGTGGTGACAATGACCGGATCTATGTTCCCTTGCTAACTGCTCAACGCATTAACAACGGCAAAGATTATGTAAATACCATCTGGGCGAGTACAGGTACAGTTAGCGTAGAACGCAGTGAACAAATGTCCAGCGAAATAAGACAACACCTGGCTAAAAAGTACCATTTTGATCCAAAGGATTACAACGCACTTGGTGTCTACAACAACAATGTAGAATACAAACGGATCATGGGTATGCTCGACGGTATAAAAATATTTGTTTTTATTATTGGCATCCTTACGCTGATAGCGGGAGTTGTTGGAGTAAGCAATATCATGATGATTATTGTAAAAGAGCGTAATAAAGAAATTGGTGTCCGAAAAGCACTTGGAGCAACTCCTTTTTCAATCGTATCTTTAATCATACAGGAGTCTGTTTTTATTACTTTTATTGCCGGTTATGTTGGTCTTATGGCAGGTATTGGTGTTGTGGAGCTCATCCGGTTCTTTAAACTGGAGGGAGATTTTTTTAAGGACCCGGAAGTGGACCTGGGACTCGCCGTTTCGGCGGTGTTCCTGATCATTGTGGCAGGCGCTTTGGCGGGATTGTTCCCGGCTTTAAAAGCGGCGAGAGTAGAACCGATTCACGCATTAAGAGAAGATTAAATGATTTTTGAAAGAGATAGCTGGCAGGAAATTTTCGCAACCATCCGTAAAAATAAATTACGTACCTTCCTCACGATGCTTGGTGTTTTCTGGGGCATTTTTATGTTGGTAATCATGCTCGGTTCTGGTAACGGTTTGCGCAATGGTATTCTAAAAGATTTCTCAGGTACTGCCACCAATAGTTTTTTCTGTTGGGCTCAGACTACAAATAAAGCCTACAAAGGTTACAAGCCGGGCAGACGGTTTAATTTT
>JAYSYG010000453.1:0-4297 GCA_043716685.1 Sphingobacteriaceae bacterium
TGCATTTTCCCACGACAATTGCGGCGAAATATTCTGCCCGCTACAACCCATACCATTAAAGAATTGTTTTTGTGTAGCCTGTCCGCTTACATCCGTACTTTTTAGAGTAAAGGTTTGTGAGTAAATACCCGTGTTCACAGTAATTAAAGCCAATAAAAGGAAGAGTAATTTTCTCATGAGGTTAAGTTTAGAGATTTAAATTAACCACTAATTTAATAAATAGTAATAAGCAGGCAAGGACGGGTGTAAAAAAAGGACTAAGTGGTTTAAAATCAACTCAGTCCCTCTTTAACTATCAAGAATGCACTTTTATTTTGTAACGATTACTTTTTGCCTGGTAAGCTGGGAATTAGATTGTCCGCTTAAAAAATAAACTCCCGCTGGTAAATCATAAATAGATAATGAATATGAATTTATTTCATCGAGTTTAATAACACGGATCAATTGACCCATATCGTTTAATAGCGCCAGTGCCATATTATTACCCGCCTTAATGGCAAACGAACCGTTGTTGGGATTAGGGTAAACAGCATAGTGATTTGTATTGCTTGTATTTTCTTCAATGCCACTGCAGCTGCTTACGGTTGCTGAAAACACTGCTGTGCCTGTGCATCCGAATCCATCTGTATACGAATAAAGGATCGCATGTGTTCCTACACCGGCCGAAGCAGGAGAGAAAATACCAACGCTGCTTGTACCCGCACCGCTAAACATACCGCCACTGGGTTGTGCATTTAAATAAAGCGTTGGATTAAACAGGCAATATAGTTTTTTGGTGGTTTGAATGCTAACTGCGGGAACGGTATTGATCACTACCGCAGAGATTACAAATGCTGTACAATTATTGGCATCTGTATAGGTATAAGAAACCGTATGTGAGCCCGCACCTGCAACAGATGGCGAATATACTGATCCTGTAACGCCTGTGCCTGCGAATGTACCACTAGCGGGTGTTCCGCTTAATGCAATGGTAGAAGAGTTTGTACAGAGTGAATTGGGGGATACGGTAAAAGTTAACAGGGGTGCAGCATTCACCACAATTGTATTCACGGCACTACCAAAGCAGCCATTAGCATCTGTATAGGTGTAGGAAACGGTTTTGGTTCCCACACCTGCGAAGTTGGGATAAAACGAATTAAATGTAATTCCTGCTCCTGCATAGGTGCCGCCTGACGGTGCCGCCGTGAGTGCAAGTTGCGGCGCGTTAATACAAATAGCAGCCGGAGTTGTAAACGTAATTGTTGGAAGGGCGTTCACGTAGATGGTAATACTTCCGGTGCGGTAACAATTGGTACTAGTTACTCCGCCAACAGTATAAACAGTAGTGGCAAGAGGAGATACACCTATTGTATTAGTGGTTGCTGCAGTGTTCCAGGTATAGGTGGTTGATCCTGAAGTGCTTATTGATACGGATGTTCCGGCGCATACCGTTGCAGCACTGGAGGCTAACGTTAAAGAGGGTTGAACAGCAAGTGATAAATTGATGGCAGCAGTTACAGAAACAGGACATAATCCCGCGTCCTGGGAGGTTATCGTATAAACACCAACGCTGAGACCTGTAGCCGTGCCACCCGTTTGAACAGGAGTACTCAACCAGGTATAGGTATACGGTTGAATACCCCCAAAGGCTGTAATGATTGCACTGCCGTTGGTGCCATTATTACAGGTAACAGGACTGGTAGAAACGGTATAGCTTGGCATAGCTGCTCCCGAAATAGCCATTATACAATTACGCTGGGTGGTACTGGTAAGGTTCTGGAATTTTACATTCTTCACCAGTTTGGCGCGGTTAGTACAATTTATAGCAAGGTCAAGGGCAAACATTTTAGGATTTCCACTCGTATTTGCCGGGGTAGTTCCGGACCTGTTTACCCGGTCGAACCCACTAATTACAGCTGTGCCACTGCCAAACCAGTCAGTGAGCGCCTGGTTCGAAAATATTTGTGTTGTATTATCCGTAAAGCGTATGGTCACATTCATGTTTCCATTTCCTTCGGTAGAAAAACAAAGAAGGCTTAGTCCCGAGTATGAAGCCGGAGTTACAAATGTAAGTGAATCTATTGTAGCTGTTGGGGAAAGATAACATATATTGTTTAATGAATATGTACCTAACTGGTATGTACTGGTACCGCTGGCAATAAGACCATTGTTCGGTAAGCCCGTACTTACACTATAAACAGTACCGTAAGAAACGCTGTATAAAACATAATTACTCCCGTCAAGTGAACCCGTAGTAGTTGCAAGTGCGGTAGTAGCTTCTGCTATTGCATCCAGGTTATAACCTGTAACAGGAATAGGTGAGAATGTTTGAGCGCTGTTTTTTCCGATGAAAAAAAATACGTAAAAGACAAGTAAAGGAATTGATTTATTCATTTTTTGGATTTAGTATACCCAAATATAAACTCTTAAATCGATTTAGGAAAAATTTTAACATTTACTTTTTTTACAGTTTTTTAGAACAAAACGCTTGAAATTTGAGATTTGGCGGGACTTATGCGAATTCCGGAAGAAATGAATCAGGAATCCGGCACCTTAAAATAATTTTTAGATTTTTTTTAGGAATGAGCAAAAGTTTACCATGATCTTACCGAATTATTTCAGGTTCTTAACCCGCCTTTTTTTTTAATTTACCGCCCTCCACCTTTATGAGTTCTCCATGCAAACGCGTGGAGGAATATTTTACATAAATGATCTGATAACGGTATTCGAACCTGAACGATTTGGAAGTGAGCGGGTGAATAAAATTAAAAGAGATTGGTTTTTCAAGTCCTTTTTTCGCTTCCGTTAAAGAGCGGGTTACAGTCTTAAAATCTTTAGGATCAAGGTAGGTTTTAATAAGATTGTCCACATTATTTGTGCCAAAATCAAGTAACATTTTTTCTTCCGTACCGGGCTGAAAGAATATCTGGCGGTTTTCCAGATCTACTTCAAGAGGGATAGACTTTGTGATCATTTCTCTCCGGTTCTTCCAATCAAGAGAGTTGTTTTTAGCTGTATTATTAAGTGCTTCAGTCGTCTTGTCCTGTTTTTTCATAGAGAGATTAAAGGTGGGAAATGTTTAATTTACAGTTAATAATTAAGCGTTTTTTTAAACAGATTTCCCTACAATTTTTGTGTCTTTTTTCCTGTTTTATCCGGTCAAAATACAACATATTTTAATGTAATCTACAATAAAAAATATTTTTTTTAAGCTAGTTGAAAACTTTATTAATGCGCATTATATGAGTCCGTTGCCCCTGCATATCAACCTATTGCCATTATTTAGTTAATTGTATTGAACTTACCGGAAATTACGATTCGGTAAATTGCTACAAAATATAGCGCCAGAGAGGCGATAAAGATTCTAATTTTAAGGAATGGAACTGATTGTAAAATTGTATAGCGATAAGCCTTCAAAGATCGGGGTAAAGTACGGCCAGGAATATCTGGCAGTAAGGGCCTATGAAGAGATTTTAAGGAAAGATACCGGAGATATTTTTACCCTAAAAATGGAAATGGTAAAAGACAAGCTGAACCTGGTGTTGATCTCTGAACAAACCGGCGAACGAATCCTGTACAAAGATCTGGGGTATAAAATGGAGCAGTTAAAAAAACTTCAGGTACTTATACAGCCGGGAAATGACTTGCAATTTGTGCATGTGTTCAGCAAAGCCAATACTCTGGTTATTGCAAAAGCCTTTCGCGGCTTAAGGTTTATAAGGCTAAGTAATTATGAGATAATAAGTACTGGAAATTTTACAAACACTCTCTGAGATTATTAAATAACAATATAAGATATGAAAACAAAACAGGGGAGAAGTTCTGATAATACGCCGTACGTATGCGCACATAATTTCATTTCTTTGTAATATGTCTTTATTTATAACCTCTCTTAATTCGGGAAGCAACGGTAATTGTTATTATGTTGGCAACGCGCATGAGGCAGTGTTGGTGGACGCTGGAATTTCCTGTCGCGAAACCGAAAAGCGTTTGCAGCGCCTGGGTTTAGACATTAAAAAAATAAAAGCCGTTTTTATCTCTCACGAACATTCAGATCACATTAAAGGGTTGCAGGTACTTGCGCGCAAGCACCGTTTGCCTGTTTATATAACACCGGCAACTTTAAAGTCAGGAGGGCTTCAATTGGAAGAGGAGCTTATTGTTGAATTTAAGGCGAATGAACGCATAAACATCGGTCAGTTAAGCATTACTGCTTTTCCAAAATTTCACGACGCATCCGATCCGCATAGTTTTATTATTTCAGGAAATGGGATAACGATTGGCGTGTTCACCGATATTGGTTCCGTTTGCAGGAATG
>JAYSYG010000454.1:0-4296 GCA_043716685.1 Sphingobacteriaceae bacterium
TTATCCGGGGATATAATTATGTCGCCGATGTCAAGATGGGTGATGATCTGTTTACTGTTTGCCAGGCACATAACTATATTATTGGCAACATCAGAAATATATTTTTTAAAATCTATTTTCTGCTCTCCTGCTCCTGCATTAAGCTGATCATGCAGCGCTGCTATACTTTCTATGCGCATTCCTGCATTTTGTAATCCCTCTATCACCTCTTCATTATCAGTCTTTCTTTCCTGCATTTGCAAAAGGCTTAAAATAGTCTGCATATTATTTTTTACCCGATGCTGTATTTCTTTATTAAGAAGTGAAATTTGGCTCACTTTTGCTCCCAAGTCTTCATTAAGCTCAGCAAGTTTTACAGATTGCTTTCGGTACTCACGGGATTTATTATATATCTGATAAAAGAATATAGTTATAAAGAAAAGCAGTAAAAAAAGGCCCCATGTTATGATTTGCCTGTTTTCCTTCCCTTTTTCACCTAAT
The DNA here is from genome assembly GCA_043716685.1 of Sphingobacteriaceae bacterium. Classification (GTDB taxonomy): domain Bacteria; phylum Bacteroidota; class Bacteroidia; order B-17B0; family Aurantibacillaceae; genus Aurantibacillus. The sequence continues at coordinate 481 of JAYSYG010000454.1, forward strand.
AATCTTTTGTTTTTTTCATTCTCCAATTCTGATTGCAAAAGCCGATTCTGCATGTTGTTTATACCTTCCGCAATATTCAGTTTTTCAGATGCATCAGCACTTATTTTTTTAAACTTAAGTGCTTTTACAAGGTTACCCGCATGTTCATATAACTCAGAAATTTCTCTGCTGTAATACATTTGATCTAAAACATTTGTTGAATCGGTTAATATAATTTCCTTAGAGTCTAAATAAGGGGAGCTAAATTCACTGTTGTTTAATGCAATACGGCTTTTTGTCAGGTAATAATGATCAGCATAATTGTATGTTTCAGGATCATTTCCGATCCAGTTTCTTTGGTACAGGTTCGTGAGTATTTTTTCTGCAAGCTGATAATTTTTTATTTCGGTAGCAATAAGCGCCATCTCGGGTATAAAATTTATTTTCTTTTTTACACTGTAGGCTTCGTCAATATTTCCGCATATAACTCTTCCAGAATACGGTATGCATTTACACTGTCTTTAATTTTATCGTAAGCATGTGCAGTAAAATGCTTTGCATACATATTCCGTAAATATTTTGCGGGCTGCCGGCTCATCATTTCAGCCGCTTTTGTAAAAAAATAAATAGTTTTTTGCGGCTCCTTATTCCAGGCATCATACACCCGGCCATTGGCAAAGATGGCTTCTGCAATCATAATGCTGTCATTGATTTTTTCAGCAATGTAACCGGGCACTGTCATAATACCTTTTAGCTACAGAAAAAGATAAGAAACCCAGTTTTTCAGCATAGGCACTGTCTCCTTTTTTTATAAGACGATAAAAACGAACTGAATCGGATTCCCGGGAAAAAGTTCCCATACTTTCACGCATATTTTTTCTTTCACAGCTGCCGAAAATCAGGATAATTAATACTGCATTTATTAAAGAAGAAAAAATTACAGAAAAGAGCCTGCTCATTATGCAAAATTAAACACACTTAATATCAAAAAATAAATTCCAACCTCAAAAAATCAACCCCTGCACTCATTAAATTTAACCGGGAGCAGAATCTGAAAAGTAACCTGACAAAAAGATGCTTCGAACTCAATGTTTTATTTTGTTAGCATTATTAAGTTTATTTTACATTTATATCAAAATATTTTTTTATGAAAAGTCTATCTATCAAAAAAATTTGGAAGTTTATTTTTACCCTGCAATTTTTTTTGGGGACCACTGCATCTGCACAGACTTTTAAGTGGGATGCGGAAAAACCGGGCGCTAACTTTTACCAAATTGCTGCCTCGGAAAGAGCAAGGCTGCAGGTAAAAAAACAAGCGTTAATTAATGCCGGTAATCCTGAAGCACTTGCAGAAAAATACAGGGAAGAAGAAGCGCAGTTTGAACGCTGGGCCCTGATTAAAAAAGATCTGGTGAAACCTGATGGCACTTTATACAATCCTATTACAGGCTGGTATAATGCGCTTGCTAATCCGGATTTTTTGCAAAATGCTTCTGCTGCAAGAATAGCTGCGGATCCGCCATGGACGAGCCTTGGCCCTTTAGGCACAGACATCTTAAATAATTGGGCATCCGGTGCAGGTGTAGGAAGAATTAATGTAGTGAGAAGAAACCCTTCTGCTCCGGGAACACTTTTTGCCGGCTCAGCGGCAGGCGGGCTTTTTAAATCAATTGATCTGGGTAGTTCATGGACACCACTAACCGATGCCTTCGCTGGTCTGGGCGTTTCAGATCTGGTTTTCGATCCCGTAAACAATCAAATAATGCACATGGCTACCGGCGATCATGATGGAAGGCACATAAACAGTACGGGTATATTTAAAACTATCGACGGCGGTACTACATGGACTCAAAAATTGATTTTTACCCTTGATCAGGCAAGGACAATAGCTCATATTTACGTAGATCCCGCAAACAATAATACCATATTTGCAACGAGTACTTTTGATATTTACCGTTCCACTGATCAGGGAGAAACCTGGGCATCGGTTTATAACACCGGTAGCAACGATAATTTCAATGACATCGTTAAAGTTGGCAGTACTTTTTATGCAAGCGGCTTATTCGGAAAACTTTACAGCTCTACAGACGGCGGCACTACATGGGCCACAGTATATACACTTCCTCCCGGCGGTGTAGCTGCCCGAATTGACTTTTCTTACAGCCCAAACACACCTGCTATTTTATATATCCTTAAAAACACCAACCCTGCATTTGCCCAATTTAATACTGTTACTAATACAATGAGCACATTTACAAATGTAACTAACAGTGTTCCCGCAGATGGAAACGGCAATTACAATTCACAGGGAAGCTATAACCAGGTTATTGCTTCGAACCCCTTCAACGGTAATGAACTTATTGTAGGTGAATTCAGTGCAAAACGCAGTACAAACGGCGGAACACTATGGGCTAATTTATTTAACGGCTATTATGAGCCTGCAGATCCGAATAACTGGAGTACATTTTATGTGCATTCTGATCATCACTTCATAGAATACCTCACAAATGATTCTGTTATTGTCGGCAATGACGGCGGCGTTTACATCGGTAAGGCAGATGGCTCTGCTGCCCTGAAAGAATGTTTCAACGGGCTTGTGGCTACACAAAGCTATTCGATTTCTATTTTTGATGCAGAACCGAATCACCTTATGCTGGGTAACCAGGATAATGATGGCCGCAGCCGTTATTTTAACGGATCTACTTCACCATGGTATGCAGCACAGGCAGGAGATGGCATCAGTTCCGCTATTCACCGAATAAATAAAGACATTCGTTTCTTATCGGGAACTTCGGGTGATCTCAGCTACAGGACAGATGGATTTGTGAGCGGTTATAGCGGCACCTCAATAACCAAACCTAACGCCGGCGTTTTTGCAGCGCCTATAGAAATGCACCTTACAAACGGGGACATACTTTACGGAGGTTTTTCTGATGTGTACAAAAGAACAAGCTTAGGAGGCACTTGGGTAAGTTTGAATGCTTCATTAGGGGATAAGCCAAAATTTATAGCACTGGCAAATCACCCAACTGATCCGCTTAAACAACGTATCATAGCTATCGGCGATAATGATGTTATTAAAAAAACAACTGACGAAGTTTCCTGGACCACCGTAACTCCACCCGCAGGCGTTATTTTTAAAAGTATTTATCTCAGTAAAAACAGCGATACAGTTATTGCAACTGCCAACGGATATACTGCTGCAAATAAAGTTTTCTTTTCACCGGATGCAGGAACAACATGGACCAACATTACCGGGAATATGATCAATATAAAAATGGAAAACGCCATCCGATATGAAGGAAATGATACAGTATTTCTTGCAACAGAACTCGGTGTTTATTTTGCACGGCTTAATCCTGCGGGAGGTTTGCAGGTCGCAGGATGGGCAAAGTTCGGTACGGGGCTGCCTAATGTAAGAACTACGGATATGGAGATAAGTTATACCCGCAAACAACTGTTCATTTCCACTTTTGGCCGCGGTGTTTGGATGGTAGCTTTAGACGTTAGCGTGTTAGCTCAAAATGACCTGCGTTTTTCTTATAAAACTACTGCAGAGAAAAATGTATACTCATTATTATGGAGCAACCCGAGTGCAACTGAACTTCAAAAAACCGAACTTCAAAAAAGCACTGATGGTAACAGTTATTTAACCGTGCAGGCTTTTACAGATAACCGCAAAAACCAAATGGGGGGATATGCAGTTACCGTAGTAAAGCCGGTTGAATATTACAGGCTGAAGTATACTATTCCAACGGGCGGCACTTCATATTCTCAGATTATTGCTCTGCGGAATGACGGCACTGTAAAGCCCCTTACAGTATATCCTAATCCTAC
>JAYSYG010000455.1:0-4269 GCA_043716685.1 Sphingobacteriaceae bacterium
TTAAGGTAATTGGTAATGTAAATTTGGTTGGCTGCATTAAATTTCATTGCGTTAAACACGTCTGTATAACTCGCAGGATTCGGCAAACCCGGGAACAAAGCATTCATTTTGTTGCTCACATCGTCACACCTCGCGCAGGTATTGCATGATAGTTTTGAGTTCACCGTAGTCGGATGATTGGCCAAAAAGCCTGTACCCGTGATATTCCAGGCAAACCCTTGTGACCAGGTTAAATTACCAACAGGAGGTTGCTGCGCAAGGCCCTGTTGATGGATAGCTTCATTGCAACTGCATAAAATTGCATTGATTTCTTCGAGATCATAACCGTAGCGGCTCTTAAACAGTTGCCATACTTCTGTGGTACCGAGTGGCACATTAATATTGTTGGCAAGATCAAACTGCACTTTCAACAACTGATCGCATTTGCAATCGTTAACCAAAGTAGGCGCCGCAGGAGGGGCGCTCCCTGATTTATTAAAAGGTAAAGGTTCAGAAATAAGGTATGAGCTACAGGAAACACTTTGAAACTGGGGCATGTAATAATTCAATACATCCTGAAAATTGTAACAGAGTATCAGTGTGTTGGGTAGCGTGTACGGAGTTGTTGGAGAACTGCTTGATCCGTTTGGATGATTCGCATCGCAGCCAAGCTTGCAGATCTGTTCAAATGCTGCAAGAATAGTGTTTTTCTGAGTCTGGGTTAAGCTAAGGTAACCGTTACAATAACTGCTCAGATCTGCGTCCCAAAGGCTGGCGTATGAAGCGCATTCTGTGGAGCATTGAACGGCGATGTTATTTCCGATGGCTGTGGTAAGTTGAGTTTGGTTGGCTGGAGCCGTCCAGTTTGGATCTATACCATCATCATTCAACAGGCTGTTTACATCCGAAAATTTTGTTGTATATCCTGGCGGTAATGTAGAAGGACATTCACCTACCCCTGATGGATTAAAAGTCTGAATATACAGAGTCAACATGTCGTTATAAAGCTTATCTTTTAAAGTGAGATAGGCCTCTCTGAATTCCTGCCACTCCCTGTCTTTTGTACAATTATCGCCTCCAAAAACATGTCCTAATGGAACAGAGCCGTTGTAGACACCCGCACTAATCACCTCATACATGTTCTTTCCCGTTCCCATGTAGTTTGAGGTAATGTCGTTTATAAACTGGTTAATAAGGGTGGTATATTGTGGAAACGGAACACCAAAAATAGGATCAGTTGCGCCGGTACACGTTGGCCCGTATGTGTATAAGAAATTATATGGTTTTAAATATCCTCCCGCACAGGCTTCACTGTAGTGTTTCAGTTTAAGCATGTTGTAATCGTAATCTTTTGAAGTGCCTGCTACTTCACAATAAAATTTGGTTTTGCAATATTCTGGGTGTATAGGAATAAGCGCTTCCGCCCAGCTTAACTGGAAATTAGCAGTAAACTGAGCCATGCTCAGATTTTCCGGGTAATAAATAGTTGCGTTTAAATTTACACTCGCGTCGGTACCAAGGTTGTTTTTATACACATGCGGCAGAAAATTTGGGTTTGGTGGATTATTCCAGCTGGAACCCAAACCAGAGGTCGCCGCAAGATTATTATTAACGTTGAAAATAGAATAACCCCAGTTTGGATCTAAATTAGATAAGTTAGCAAATTGCCCTCCTGGAACAAAATCATAAGCGAGCATGCGTTTCATTTTCTCACAAGTGTTTAAAGGGCATTTTATCATACAATTCCCTACCAATGTGTTTAAATCTTCTTCACTTAAAGTAGGATTATTGGTGTTATTAGTGTAAGTATTTATCGATTCGAGGCAGGCTGCGCAACTTAAACTTGCAGAAGGACAAGCATCGGCGAAATTGATCCCCCCGATAATACTGTCGAAAAGGTTGCAGTATTTGGTTCCGCAACTTGCCTCTTCGGCTTCATACAACTGGGAATAATCTGCAATAGGTTTTTCGCTTACGCAGATCTTTTTCTGAATCGTATAATTCCCTACTCTTGGAAATACGATTGTGATAGGTGTTGCAGAAACCTTGTATAGATTGGTCTTAATTAGGGTACCAGGAAATGTGCCGGAATACTCACCCTGAATGCAGTTACTTGTATATTTGCCGGAGGCATCAGGGGTTGCGCCAATGCTGATCTTTACCGGTACAGGTAGAGTCGAAGGATTATTATCGTCGTCATAAAAAAAGTCGTTTCCACACGCATCCTTAATGCTTATTTCAAGATCGTAAACACAGTCAAAACACAGGGATGCCACCCCGCCCGTAGTACAAAGGTCGGGGAAGAATTTGCCTAAAGTAGTACTGTAGTCAAACGTCCCCTGCGTATTTGTTCCGGGTACAAAAAAATTAGTATTTACCTCAATACATTTGGATGCCGTATCTTTGATATTCGTTGATGGAACCGCCAAATCTTCGGTTAATGTTAGAGCGCTTACTTTATTCGGAACAGCATCTAGCCCCGGAGGCTCATCGCCGAGAAGAGCCGTAGCCACTGTACGACCATAAGCATCAATATAGGCAGTACTCGTTTGCCCGTTAGGGTCAACCACAAAGTTCTTGGTATATTTAGCAGCTGCACCGGCTTCTTTTCCGAAGAAACAATCGAGTTCTACCTGGCTTGGATTAGAATAAAAATACTGAAAGGCTCTGCCGTTTGCGGCACCGGTATGATGAACACTTCCGGGCATAGATTGTTTTAAGATCCTGCCTGTAGCATCCGGTGTGTATTTAACTTCCGTGTACGGCAATCCCTTTGCATCTGGAATAAAACCCTGTTGTGCATTTTTATTTGGATTCAACGGTGAATAATATTTTGCCGCGCCATCCGAATTTGCTGCGTCTAAAATAAATGTTTGGTTTGTACAGGGATTATTAGATGAACAAATATCATAAATACTTTTATCGAATAGTACCGGGCTACCGCTCACCATCATCTTGTTCAGGTTTTGTTTGTAAGAAAAATTCAGGTTGTTTACCGGAACAGGCATAATATTCATCCTCGGTCTTGCATAATGGTCATACAGGGTTGACTGAACAATATTTTTTTCTTCCGTGGATAAACGGGCCATACTTTGCCTTGTCAGTCCCATCGCATCGGTATATTCAATTCCAGTACTCGTTTTCCCTAATTCTGAAAATTGTTTGTTACTGGTCCAGCTGATTGCTTGAGAAAAACCTGTGCTAATGGCATACATCAATGAGGAGTAGGTGCCGGACACTGCCTGCAGATTGCCGGACTCTCCCACAGGAATCCATGCGCCATCTGTCCTGGTTCCTGATGCGTTTATGAAGACAGGTCTGATCCTGTAAAGCATCCAACCTCTCTCATAGTTAAGTGGGATCCGGAAAAAATTATAAGGAGTGAGGACTTTAGTCGCGTCTTTCCTGAAATCGTAATTAATAGCGGAAAGACTTTTAGCAGAAGACACAAACGTAGTAGAATTGAAATCATAATCATCCAGGTAAGTATATTCCAGTTCGTAAAAATTAGCTCCTTTGATGTAATCCCAGTGAATCTCTAATTCATTGTTAGTTGAATTAAAGCCCGTACCATACTGATTTCCGGCAAAAGAAGTGACACCTAAATTGAATTGATAACTTTTGTCCGTTGAAATTTCTGCCTGTAGATAGATGTCGCTCAGATCAAAATTCGAAATAATATTGCCATTGCCATCCAGGGTTTGAAAACTGACATTATACACTTTGGCTTTGTAATATCCACCGTATATTAATTGGGCTTTGTCTGCGTAGCGTGATCTTTCTGCGGGATCATAATATATTTCAAGCTGTTTACCTGTGTATGTTTGAACATTCAAAGCGGCATCGGTTATCTTGATGTCAAAAGTAACCTTGGTCTTAAAATAAGTATGTCCTCTGTGTTTATCGGCATTTAAGCCCAACTCCACCACGACTTTATTCGACACAAGACTAAAACCATTGATCCAACCTACAGAGCCGGTAAACTTATCGTCACTTACCTGGATAAAAGAACCTGGCACTGTTAGCACAGTTCCAGCTGCCCTAAAATTCCGGGTCTCATCATCAGCCTTGGCAATAAATACATTAAGAGTTATTATCAGACATAAAAGTCTCCCGATATTCAGAATGTTTAATTTCATATTAATAAACAATTAATTTATAATGATTAATAGTTGAATTAAGCTCCGGCTCGCGGGTTTTATTGTTGGTATGTAAAAACCTGGAAATACTGAATCTTGAAGGATTAAAAACAGGATTTGTAGTGTAATTTTTGTACTCTACTTTCATGCA
>JAYSYG010000456.1:0-4250 GCA_043716685.1 Sphingobacteriaceae bacterium
TGGTATTTATTATTCCGAATGTAATACCCTTGGTAATTATTGGAGGCATTATGGGTTTTGCTGGTATTGAATTAAAAGCAGCAACGTCGCTTGTTTTCAGCATAGCCTTTGGCATTGCCACCGACGATACTATCCATTTTATTTCGCGCTTAAAAATTGAGCTGGCATACGGAAAAAGTCTTATCTACGCGTTTAAACGCACCTATTTTGAAACCGGAAAACCCATAATACTTACCACTTTTATTTTATTGGGAGGCTTTATGAGCCTTATGATCAGCGACTTTCAAAGTACTTTTTATTTTGGGTTCCTCATCTGTATTACTGTTATTATTGCGGTAATGGCCGACATTTTTCTTTTGCCGGTTCTTTTATTTATGATCTATAAAAAGAAATAGAAAGAGCATTTTTTGTCGTTAACCCCTACAATTAAAACAGTAAACGTTTAGTGATTTTGTGAAGGGGGGTATTTTCCCTGAATATTTAATAAGGGCTAACCCTTATAAGTAAAATGCATTATATTTGTTATGTACTTGGGTCATATAATTTTAAGACTTCTACCATACATTTAGTCTAATTGATTTTGAAAACACATTTCCAAAAACTGACAAAGGCATGTTACAGCCTTTTTATATTCTTGTGTTTAAGCAATGTAGTAACAAAGGCCCAAACAGGTTCTGCCTTAAACTTTACAGGCACTGATGATCAGGTATTAATGTCTTCCGGCTCATGGTGGAATCTGGGAAGTAACTGGACAATGGAAATCTGGATCCGGCCAACATCTACAGCGAACCAGAACATTGTTTATTCAGGACTATGCGGTCTGTATTGTCCTTCATGGGTTTTAGGCATAGGTCCGGAAGTAACTTGCGGTTATGGTGGCGCTTCCGGGAAAATTGTTTTCAGTAGTATTATTGGTGCTGTTATTTCCTCAGATGCCAGTCCTGCTTTAAACGTATGGACACATGTTGCAGTGACATCCAACGGTTCTGTAATGAAAATGTATGTGAACGGTATTGTACAAAGTAACGTATCGCAAGTGAGTGGTGCCATGACAAATGCTCCTTATATTCAACTAGGAGCTGACGGCACTGGGTTTTGCGGAGGTTACAGGCTTCCTTTTTTAGGAGATATGGATGAGCTCAGAGTGTGGAATATTGAAAGAACTCAATATGAACTTCAGAGCTATATGAATTGTGAAATTTCAACAACTGCTACAAATCTTCTTGCAAATTTTCATTTTAACCAGGGAACGGCCAACGGAAACAATTCCTCTATCAATACCTTAATTGATGCCACTGGGAACACTTCTCCAAGCTCTTTGTCAAACTTTGCACTCACGGGCACGTCCTCCAACTGGATTGGCTCGGGCGGCGTCACTTCCGGATCAACGACTACCAATCCTCCCGTGGTGGAAATTAACGTTCAGGGAAACAGCACGAACATTGTGGATGGTAGCTCAACACCAACTGTTAGTAATTACACGGATTTTAATGGAGCAACCACGCGAACTTTTGTGATCCAGAATACCATTAGTGGCGGAACTCTGAATATTGGTACCTATATTTCTGGTGTAAACGCGAGCGACTTTTCCATTACAACACCTCCGGCATCATCGATAAATGGAATTGGATCAACGAGTTTTGTGGTCACCTTTAGCCCCACAACAAGTGGTATAAAAACAGCCACCATTAACATAATAAATAATGACAGCAACGAACCTGTTTATGATTTTGTAGTTACTGATACTCCTCCACCGGCTTCAGCCTTAAGTTTTGATGGAACAGCCGATGTAATAAGCGGCCCTATTTTAACCACCAGCACAGCGAGTATAACACTACAGGCAAAGGTGTATTGGTATGGCACATCCTCATCGGCTCAAATGATCATGTATAATGGCAATTCAAGTATCCGGGGATATGGAATTTACAATAATTTAAGCAGTGGCGCACTTCAGATCCTTTATGGTGGTGTGAGTTTTACACAGTTTAATTATACTCTAACGCCAAATGTCTGGACTTCGGTAACGGCTGTAATAAAGAATAATAGTGTTGAATGTTATGTAAACGGAATTTTGGTAAGTATTACAAGCGTTGCTAATCCCAATACACCCAATTCTGGTCTTGGCGATTTATTTACTATTGGGTCGAATGCTGTTGGAACCGAAAATTTTAACGGAAGAATTGACGAAGTAAGGTTCTGGAATAAAGCGTTGACCCAATGTGAGATTCAGACATATCTCAATTGCGAAATTCCAGGGGCACTGCCAAATCTGCTTGGAAATTATCATTTTAACCAGGGCTCACCGGGCTTAAGTAATTTATCGGTTACAACACTTACAGATGCTTCGGGGAATTCGAATAATTTAAGCCTGACCAATTTTGCACTTACTGGCACACTTTCAAACTGGGTGTCTCCCGGAGCTGTAGTTTCTGGTTTCACAACTACTTCCGCCCCCTCTGCTTCCGTTTCTTTAACTGGAAACAGTAATCCCATTGCAAATAATTCTGCAACTGTAACGACTTTAAACTTTACGGATTTTGGTTCTGCAACCACGCGTACGTTTGTAATTCAAAATACCAACACAGGAACCTTAAACATTGGCACTCCTTACATTACCGGTTTAAATGCTTCCCAGTTTTCTATAACAGTACTACCCTCTTCTACTTTAGCAGGATTGGCCACCACCTCTTTTGTGGCAGTCTTCACACCAACAGCCGGCGGTGCGCAAAATGCAACTATTAATATAAATAATAATGATTGCAACATACCCCTATTTACGTTTGCAATATCGGGAGCCGCACCAGTTGCGTCGGCATTAAATTTTGATGGCGTAAATGATTACGTAGAAGCCCCTAATACAGCGGCATTAATGATGACAAGCGCATTAAGTCTTGAAGCATGGGTAAAACCTACCTCCATTGCAAGTATCCAGTACATTGTTTCAAAGGGACCAAACGATTTGTTGAATGGGCAATATGGGCTTGTATTAATAAGCGGTGTTCCGCAATTCCATATGTATAACGGTGGAGGCCATGTAGCTTTCACTGCCAACTATACACTTAGTCCAGGTGTTTGGACGCACCTTGCCTGTACCTGGAACGGATCGGTAATGACAACCTACGCGAACGGTTTAAATTATGGCTCAATGACTTATAATGGACTACTATCCTCCAATACCGGCACTTTAGAGATCGGCAGGCTGTCTTCGGGAGGTTACTACAACTACGGAAGCATTGACGAATTACGCATCTGGAATATCGGCCGCACGCAATGCGAGATCCAAACCTATATGAATTGTGAAATTCCTACAACGGCCCCTGGCCTTATTGCCAATTATCATTTTAACCAGGGCGCCTCAAACCTTGATAATTCTTCGGTTACAGGCTTAACCGACGCTGCGTCAGGCAATACAGGCACGCTCTTTAATTTTGCATTAAACGGCCTCACTTCCAACTGGATCAGTCCTTCTAACATCGCAAACGGATACACAACGGTTACTGCTCCAACCGGAAGTATATCTTTATCCGGCAATAGTAACCCGATCGCAAATACTTCCACAACGGTAACAACTTTAAACTATACTGACTTTGGGTCCGCTGCAACCCGCACCTTTGTGATCCAGAATTCAAACACAGGTACTTTAAATATTGGGATACCCTATTTAACGGGAATCAATGCTTCTGAATTTTCTGTAACGGTTTTACCATCTGCTACTCTTACGGCTTCAGCTACTACTTCATTTGTAGTTGCATTCACGCCAACAGCAGGGGGAGTTCGGGCCGCAACTGTTAACATCAACAACAACGATTGTAACAAACCCATATTCAATTTCGCCATTAATGGAAATGCACCTTTAGCTTCCGCACTTAATTTTGACGGGGTAAATGATTATGTGGATATTCCTTTAAATGGAAATATTCCGGTCGGCTTTACTCCATATACAATTGAGGCTAAGATTAAACCAACTGTTCATGGTATGAATGGAATTATTGGCTGGGGAAATTATGGCACATTTAACCAGACAAATGCACTCAGACTTGGCCCTGCTAATACGATAAACAATTATTGGTATGGTAACGATATACAGGTTACAGTTTCAAACCTGGCAGATGGTAACTGGCATCACCTTGCCGCAACATTTGATGGGATATCGAGAAGGTTATACGTAGATGGGTTACTGGTGGGCCAGGATTTTCCAACGGCGCATACTGTAGCCAATAACGCCAATATGCGGATAGGTTCCACTTGTA
>JAYSYG010000457.1:0-4247 GCA_043716685.1 Sphingobacteriaceae bacterium
AAAAAATTTTGAAAAAAGAAGCGCAGGAATGAACGTATTTAATTTACCACAGGACATTTTTCCGGATAAAAAAATAAAACCCGAAGGTATTATTATTCATGATTATGTGGCTACGATTGGCTCATTTAAAGGAAAAAGCGTTCTTCATACAAACGCCATAAGCCTTGTAATTTCGGGCGAAAAAACAATGCAGTTTGCAGAAAGAACGCTTCATATAAAAAATAATGAGTTCCACTTTCTTTCTGCGGGAAATTGTCTTGCCGCAATGAATGTATCAGCGCAGAAACAATTCAGAAGTGTTTTGATCTTTTTTGACAATAAGGTACTCACGGAATTTTATTTAAAATATGCAGCCCTCATTAAAAAAGCAAAAGTAAATCAAAAGATCAAACACGAGCCTTATGTCTCTTTTCCACGAGACGAATTTGTTATCCATTTTATAGAATCTTTAAATCTTCTTCTTCGTTCCGGAATAAAAATGTCGGAGGAAATGAAGCATCTAAAGTTTGAAGAACTACTCCTGCACCTTCTTAACAAATACCCATCGCGTATTTTATCCTTTCAATCAGAAAAAAAAGATCTTCGTGAAGATCTACAGATAAAGAAAGTAGTTGAATCAAACATTGTAACCAACATCACTATTGAAGAGCTGGCCTTTCTAAGCAATATGAGTCTGTCAACCTTTAAAAGAAGATTTAATAACATTTACGGAACTTCACCGAATAAATGGATTTCGAAACAACGGATGAAAATTGCAAAAAGCCTTCTTGCTGATCATAAAGAAAAACCAGGAAGCATTTATCACAAACTTGGTTACGAAAACCATTCCAGCTTCACAGAGTCATTCAAACAGACCTATGGTATCACGCCAAAAGATTTCAGGCTTCAACAGTTGAACGTTTAGCCTTACTTTTTGAACGGATCGCCTTAAAATTTTCCTTCTTTCCCCGGTAATTTTGCAGTGTAATTTAAAACCGCACACATGCATTTTACAACAGAGCAAAACAAAAAAAACGTTCAGCGTTTTAACAAAGAAGTTATTGAACAAGGGAGTCTTGTTGCTTTTAAGGACTTAGTGGCTGACAATTGTATTAACCACTCCGCTCCTCCAGGCTCATCCAAAGGACCCGATGGCATGATTTATTTTCTTTTTGAGATGCTAAGAAAAGGATTCCCCGATCTTAAAGTAGAAATACTTGATCAGGTAAGTGAAAATGATAAAGTAACTTCAAGAAAAGTAATTCATGCTACACATACTGGCGATTTTATGGGAATTCCTCCCTCTAATAAAAAAGTAGTGATACATATAATCGATATTATTCGCTTACAAAATGGAAAATATGCAGAGCATTGGGGCATGAGCAACCTGGAAAGCATTGCAAAGGAATTATCTGCTGGTTAACGGATTTTAAGTCCTATCTAATCAATATAATTTAATAACCACATCGAAGCTATTGCAGCAGATTTAAACAGGCGCGTGGGGCGGTTTGGTTTATTTATTTTAAGGTAACCCTGGCCAAGGATTTCCAGCGCAAGACCCTTGATTACAAAAGCATCCGCCTTTATTATCTGTGAAACCGCATCTGAGGAAATATACTCGCGTGTTTCCATACTAAAGGTATTATCCTCCTCAAAAACAACCAGGAACAGGCATTTTTCCTTTTCCTTTATTTTCTCAATGGTTTTAACAATATTAACAGCGTGTTCAAGTGCGATATTAAAACCGGATTGGAAATGAACCTGTACAATACCATCTTTTCTTTTAAAGATTGTATAACCTTCAAAATGATGTGGTTCAGGTATAAAAGGATCTTTAGCATTTGCCATAGAACTCAAAAAAATCTAATAAATACAAAAGTGAACACGAATATAACAAAATATTTGAAATAGGGGCTTTTCCCTTATTTTAATTTGTTCAACCAAAATGAATGCCTATTTTTAGTTAACAAAACATACCTTTTAACTTATAAAATAGTCATGTTTGTCAAAACACAAATCTTTTAAAAAACAATAAAATAACCATATGAAACTTATTTCGGAAATACTCATCAGTCTTGTCGCTATACTCCATATATACATCCTCTGGCTGGAAATGTTTGCCTGGACGACCCGTGGCCGTAAAGTTTTTCGTTCCATCGCCCCGGATCTTTTTGAAAAAACGAAAGTTCTTGCTGCCAACCAGGGACTCTATAACGGTTTTCTCGCTGCCGGGTTGGTGTGGTCACTTTTAATAAGCGACATGGCCTGGAGTGGAAATGTTGCCTGCTTTTTTCTTGGTTGTGTTATGATAGCCGGCATTTATGGTGCATTAACCGCACAAAAATCTATTTTATTTGTGCAAACAATTCCAGCTGGTATCGCCATTGCCTTTACTGTCCTGGCGCAGCAGTGATGATTTTATTTTTAAATTTCTTTTACCCATGAGTGTTTTAAAAGGAATCCATCATATCGCAATTATTTGTTCTGACTCGCCGTTTCAGCTTTATGAATAAAAATGTGATTTCATGCGAATTTTATTTACCTGTGTTCTGTTTTTAGCCGTGCTTAACTCCTGGTCAGGTTCAAAAACACATGTGTATTTATTTCCAGGACTTGGTTCCGATGAACGTATTTTTGAAAAGATCACACTTGACAGCAATTATGTTTTGATAAACATTGCCTATCCCCTTCCGGTAAGAAGATCAACCATGAAGCAATATGCGCAAATGATCTTACCACAAATAGACACTTCAACAAACTATATCTTCATTGGCGTTTCAATTGGAGGCATGATCTGCGTGGAATTAGCCGACCTCCTAAGGCCTCAGAAAGTAATTATTATTTCAAGTGCTAAATGCCGGCAGGAACTCCCTTTTCGTTACCGGTTCCAAAAAACCATTCCTCTTAATAAGATTACGCCGAAGGGCATTATAAAACTCGGAGCCATGATACTACAGCCATTGGTGGAGCCTGACCGCAATAAAAATAAAAATACGTTTAAAAGCATGCTGAAGAAAAAGGATAAAACCTATTTAAAACGAAGTGTGAACATGATCATCAACTGGAAGAGAAAAGAGTACAACAAAACAATAATTCATATTCATGGGACAAAAGACCACACTCTCCCAATCCGGAAAATTAAGGCAACACATATAATTTCAAAAGGGTCACATATGATGGCTTTAACACGGGGGGAAAAGCTGAACACATTAATTCTCTCTCTTCTCGTTCAGTAACGGTATCAAATTTGCAGTGGTTTATTTGATGAAATTATTTAAAATACTACTCCTACTTTTTATTATGAACACACTACACTCTCAAAATAAAGTCACAACGGTTGACTTAGCTAAATATTCCGGAAAATGGTACGTGATTGCAACAATTCCCACCGGCTTTGATAAGGAGTGGGACTATACCACTGAGTCCTATACTCTGAACAAAAACGGTAAAATTGATATTTTTACAACGTTTCGTAAAAAAGGTGAAGAGAAAGAACGATCTGTAAAATCCAAGGGCTTTCCTGATAAAGGAACATTTAATGTGAACTGGAAAGTTCAATTTGTATGGCCCTTTAAAGCTGATTACCTCATTGAGGAATTATCTCCCGAATATACCTATGTGGTGGTAGGTCACCCAAAAAAGAAATTTCTTTATATTATGAATCGCAGTGGAAGTATGGGAGAGACCCAGTACAAAGAAATCCTTGATCGTTTCAGGGCAAAAAGCTATGACCTGTCTAAACTGCAAAAAGTAAAACAAGGGTTTTAGAATAGTAATAATTTTTCATAAAATTAAAAGACGGGCTTGTACTCTGAAGAAGGTAAATGTACTTTAGAGGCTTACCTTTCATTATGAATTCAGTGCAAAAAACCACTATCCTGGCAATCTCGGGAAGTCTTAAATCAACTTCCTCAAACACCGCTATTCTTCGTGCTATTTCCAGCTTCATACCTGAAAATGTAGACTATCTCTTATTTAATGGACTGGATGAACTCCCTCATTTTAACCCTGAAAAAGAAGAAAGTACACCGGCTGTTATAAATTTTAAAGAACATTTAAGGAAAGCCGATGGCATAATAATAAGTACCCCGGAGTATGCATTTGGAGTACCCGGCACATTGAAAAACGCTTTGGACTGGACTGTTTCATCAGGGGAGCTAAATGAAAAACCAGTTATTGCGATCAGCGCTTCGCCCATGTACGAAGGTGGATTAAAAGCCATGAGCTCTCTCCTGCTCACCCTTGGCGCCTTAGGTACAAAAATGACG
>JAYSYG010000458.1:0-4247 GCA_043716685.1 Sphingobacteriaceae bacterium
AGATCGTCTTTAACATTAAAACTGGAAATAGATAAAGGCAAATTTTTGAGTTCCCGATAAAGCAAACAAACAAAACAGCAGTACTGTATAGAAAGCCCATCTGTAAGGCGTTACAAAAGCATTCAGGCGTTTGTCAAATCTTGAATTATATGTAAATATATCTGCCAATAAAAGTAAAAGAACAAAAAGAAAAGGCGTTGTAAGATTTAATCCGGAGCTGTTCACATTATTGTTCTTTACAAGGGCAGTTAAAATATCTTTCACTTTTGAAAAATTTTCGGCTCTGAAAAAGATCCAGATAAATGACGTAACAAGAAATGTTTTGAGCGCAAGCATGATATTCAAAACGCTCCATTCTTTTTTTATTTCGAACTTAAATACCAGTGAAAAATATCTTTCAAGTAACAACATAATACCGTGCAAAGCACCCCACGCCACGAATGTCCAACTGGCACCGTGCCACAAGCCGCTTACCATAAATACAATAAGAATGTTGATGGTCCAGCGCTGAAGCCTGACTCTGTTGCCTCCCAGGGGAATATAAAGATAATCGCGGAACCAGGTACTCAGGGAAATGTGCCAGCGCGACCAAAACTCAGATACACTTCTTGAAAGATAAGGTGTTCTGAAATTATCCATAATGTTTATTCCTAGTAGCAGGGCGCAACCAACTGCAATAGTCGAGTATCCGAAAAAGTCGGCATAGATCTGGAAAGAAAATAAAAATAGAGCGCTCAGCACTTCATAAGAGTTGTATTTAAGGGGTTCGAGATACACCTGGTTAACAATCGGCGCCAGATTATCTGCAATTGCCATTTTTACAAACAGGCCAAACAAAATTAACCGGAAAGCATCCGAAAAATTCTGGTAGAGTGGTTTATGATCTACTTTTAACGCATACCCCAGGTGATCGTAGCGTTCAATTGGTCCGGCAACCATTTGCGGGAAGAAAAGAACATAGTTTGCAAAATAACCCAGGTGCCTTTCGGCCTTTTGCCTTCCCCTGTAAACTTCTATCGTGTAGCTCATAGACTGAAAAGTGTGGAATGACAAACCTATTGGTAAAATAATAGTGAGGTTAACAGGGTGAAACTCTTTTCCAAATAAGGTGAACACTGTATGAAGGTTTTCATTTAAAAAATTAAAGTATTTAAAGAAACATAATAATAAAATATTGGATATTAAACTTGCAACGAGCCAGTAGCGTTTTTGTTTAGCTTCAGATCTTTCAATGGCCAGTGCGGAAAAATAATCAATAAGGATAATAAGAAAAAGAATAAGAATATACTTAGGCACAAAGGCCATATAAAAATAACAGCTCGCAACAAAGATCAATATCCACCTGTATTTAAAAGGAAGAAGGTAATAAAGACCCACTACCACCGGTAAAAAAAGTAAAAAATGGAGCGAATTAAATAGCATGTTACTTGCCCTTTTTAAATCTGAATACTTCCACGTGATCTTTCGTGAACAGCGTTTCAAAATGGTTGGCTACTCGTTTAAACGCAGCCTGTTGCTTTAATGTTGTGTCGCTCATTACCAGGTATTTTATCCCTTTTGTTAAAAACCTATCCATAATAGTAATGTCAATCATAAAATGATCGCGCGCTATCGGGAAGCCCTTCTGGTCCATAAAATAAAGAGAAATGTCAAAGCTCTGATCCGGGATGCTTAGCACAAGGTCCTCACGTTTAATGCCATGTTTTCTAAGTTCCGGTGTTATTTCTTCAACATGTTTAATCGCATTGCCGTAATCCCAGGCTAGGTATTTGGCCAATTTTCCTTCGTCTTCCGATATAAAAGGAAACCAATAGATGAGCTTGTCATCCTCTACAGTCCTAAGCCTGTATACTGCCGCAGCGTGAAGAGAATTAAAGATAACAACGCATATAATAAACAGCTTTGCGAAAGCTGCATTATTGCTAAGAAATTCGGTTTTAGAAATAATATGAGAGAAACATAAAAATGTTATAACCGGGAAGATCATTAAATTATTCAGGTAATAATCGTGAACGCTGAAAACCTGGAAAAAAAATAAAAGATAAAGCACGAAAAATGAAGCCGAGAAAATAAAACTATATTTTAAAAAACTGTTTAGTTCCCTGAATCTGGCACTCACGAATAAAACCAGTGCCATAAAAAGGAAAAACATGGGTTTATTTAAGAACAATGGGAAAAGATTATTAAAAAGAACTTTAAGGTTATAGATCAGCTGGCCCTCTTTCATTTCCCATACAGGCAGAACAGTCAGTAAAAAAATATTATTGCTGTTATTGTCGTTATAAGCAAGAGCAAACCTGTACCAGGCAATAATACTGACTACAGCCAGAAATATAGTTACCAAAGGAATTGTCTTTTTTACAAAAAGCTCTTCTGTTCCAAAGAATTTATTTAGTCTCAAAATATCCACTAAAGAAAAAAACAAGAGTACCGAAAGGCCTATTAAGGCGCTTGCTTTTATAAGCACAGCAAGGGTACCCAACAACAGGGCGATATAAAAAAACTTCAACTGCTTTGTATTATAGAACCGCATAAAACAACAAAAACAAATAATACCTATAGACAATGCCGGGACGTCTGCAATAAAATTCAGGCTGTAATAAGCGAGTAAGGGAGACGTGAGAAAAATGCTTACGGTAAAAAAAGCAAGCAAAGCTGATCGATAAAACCGCAAAAGGGTATTAAAGAGGATAAAAACAGAGGTAAGAAAAATGATGTATTCAAGTAGCCTGTATATAAATTCGTGTTCACCGAAAATCTTCCAAAGAAACGCAACTGTGTAATTCAGGATCGGAAACTCACTCACAGCCTTTCCTTCAACAGGACCCTGGTAGTGGATCTTAGGCTCAAAAAAATGCATACCCTCCTCGTAATAGTTTTTGGTAATAGATAAACAGTCGGCCTGCCTCCATTGATGAATTGATCCCGGCCGATAAAAAATAGTTTTGGAATAAAAATTCAAAAAAAAGAGTGCAACGATGAAAAGCAGAAGCGCAACGTTTTTTCTTAAAATGGAGTTAAACATTTTTAATTTCAATTGATAACTAATACTATAACAAGCAAAAATAGTTTTTTATTCAATAGTGCCGGTTTTATGTTTCGTACCAAAAATACTGTTTTTTAACGCGTTATTGAAACAAAAAAAAGCTGCCCTTATGCAGGAACATTGGCGTTTAATGCTTCCCCAAACACAGGCATCTGTTTTAAATAATTAACAACGCTCTGTTTACTTTACAAAAAAAGAACAGGTTACCTTTTTATGTAAAAGAATACCGTTTAATTGGTTACGATAACCGGAGATTAAACGATGAGGATTTTAATGACGACAAACTAGATGCCGGAGACCTTAGTTCCGGTCACAGCGGTACAGCCCTTTATGAAATTGTAACATCAGACAGTAAAAAAAACAATTTAACTATTGATGATACAAAATACCACAAAAATAAGCTCGTTTCTACGACCAGTGAATTGGCCACAATCAAGTTCAGGTACAAAGAGCCAGGTAAAAATGATACAACCTCTAAATTAATTCAGTACCAGGTTTCCTCAAAATCGCATCCCTCATCTGAAACGTCATCTGACTTTAAGCTGGCGAATGCAGTTACCGAATTTGCTTTACTCATGAAAGACAGTAAACATAAGGGTCAGGCTTCTTTTGAAATAGCAATCGCCAGGGCGCAGGAATCCAAATCAAAAGATGAGGACGGGTACGTGCAGGAATTAATAAAGTTAATGAAGGCTGCAAAAGATCTTAAGCATACCTCAAACTAAGAAAAAAGGGGGGGTGAGCAAATTTGTTTATTCCCCTTTAAACTCAGGTTTTCTCTTCTCTAAAAAGGACTTTACTCCTTCATTATAATCAAGACTTTTAGCGGATTCCACCTGCAACTCTTTTTCAAGATCTAATTGTTGTTGCAAGGTGTTACTATACGTCTGGTTCAACAAACGTTTGGTTAGCCCTATTGCCTTTGTAGGCATGGCTGCAATTTCTATTGCTTTTGTTATGCTCTGATCTTTTAATTCCGAATCCTCAAAAACTTTATACACGATTCCGAAACTCTTCGCATCTTCCGCACTTAGTTTATCACCAGTGATCATGAGGGCGCTCGCAAGGTTTAATCCAACCAGGCGCGGTAAGGTAAAAGTTCCGCCACTATCCGGAATCAGTCCGATTTTACTAAAAGCCTGGATAAAGCTGGCTGATCTCGCTGCAAAAACAATGTCGCAAGCAAGTGCTATGTTGGCAC
>JAYSYG010000459.1:0-4235 GCA_043716685.1 Sphingobacteriaceae bacterium
GTTGCACTCATTACAATTCGTTGGAACAGAATCCTGAAGCTAAAGTCATTAAAAAACCTTGTACAATACCGGCTTACTTGGACTTGCATCGTTCTCAAAAGGAGCGATCTGAAGATTTAAAATATAGGTGCCATCGTTTATTTCGTTGGGAACGTAAATAAATTCGGTGATCGTTTTATGCAGTTGGGTGTTTTCGGGGTAATTCCAAAAAGCGTGATGCGCTTCCAATTTTCCACCATCAGATTCCCTGTCGATACTTGGCATATCGATCAATAAATGCATCACCCCTAATTCGTTAAGATACGCAATGGCTTCTTTTAAAATGTAAGGAGGATTGGTATTGCTGTAGTTAGCAGTTAATTTATTAAGGCCGTTGCCCAGAGTGCGGATAACAAGCGCTTCCGGTTTTCCACTTTCAGACAACAGGGTTTCAAGCAGTCTGCGCGTTATTACAAAATCTCCCGAATCTAAAGCCTGTGGCAAAACAGTAATAACCTCAGCTACAAAGAGAAAACGCTTAAGATTTTGATTGATCGTATAAAACTCTTTACTGATATGTCCGACACATTCTGTATGTGTACCGTTCCCATGAGGATTAAACGTGATGGTTCTGAAATTCACGCTGCCCCCTTTATTCACATCTCCGATCCAATCTCCCATTACCACCGGCTCTAACTTCATAGGTTCTACATACCAGGCACTCGCACAGGCTTTGTCAGCCTTAAGAGGAATGGAAATATCCAATGGCTTAAAAAAATCAACCTTATATTCTTTACCGAGATGAAAGATCGTTGCGATCATAGTTAAAATTTACGATTTAAAGATTGACAATTTACAATTTGCCTTACACAGCAACGGCAGCTTTAATATGTGGATGCGGATTGTAGTTGTCCAGCTGAAAATCTTCGAATTTAAAATCAAAAATAGATGTTACATCCGGGTTTATTTTCAGTGTTGGTAAAAGTCTGAGATCGCGCGTGAGCTGCAATTTAGCCTGCTCAATGTGATTTGAATACAGGTGTGCATCGCCCAGTGTATGAATAAATTCTCCGGGTTGCAAGTTACAAACCTGTGCCACCATCATGGTTAGCAATGCGTAAGAAGCAATATTAAAAGGCACACCCAAAAAAATATCCGCACTCCTTTGGTAAAGCTGGCAGCTTAATTTTCCATCAGCCACATAAAACTGGAAGAAGGCATGACAGGGAGGCAATTTCATATTATTAATTTCTGCTACATTCCAGGCGCTCACGATCAGCCTCCTGGAATCCGGGTTTTTCCTGATCATGTCAATCACCTGCGTGATCTGGTCAATATGCCCTCCGCCCGGAAGCGGCCAGCTGCGCCACTGCGAACCATAAACAGGACCAAGGTTGCCATTTTCATCTGCCCAGTCATCCCAAATACTCACGCCATTCTCTTTAAGATATTTAATATTTGTATCGCCCTTTAAGAACCACAGAAGCTCGTGAATAATACTTTTAGTGTGAAGTTTTTTTGTAGTTAACAGAGGAAAACCCTCCTGTAAGTTGAAACGCATCTGGTAGCCAAATACACTAATAGTACCCGTGCCTGTTCTGTCGGTTTTTGTTGCCCCCACATTTAAAACGTGCTGCATGAGGTCGTGATATTGTTTCATTTAAATAATTATTACTTTTTAATGGTCACCGGTTTACCAGCCTGTTGTTTATCTTGAGCAAACCTGGCTATTTCATCACTAAGTTCTGTTTTGTAAAAATAAAAAATCCCCTCGTTTTACACCAAGGGGATTATTAAAAGTTATAATTTTTTGTCTTATTTGATAATACTTACATACCCGGTTATTTCCTTCCGGCCTTCTCCGTTCATACCAACAGCCCTGATCCTGTATATATAAACGGCATCTTTCATAACCTGTCCACCAACTTTTCCATTCCACCCTTCGTTTATATCCTTCGTTGTAAAAACATTGGTACCGGCCCTGGTAAAAATATCCAATGTAAAATTCTCAACTTTCATTCCTGTACCTTTGGCCAGAAATACATCGTTTATACCATCATCATTCGGCGTAAAAGTATTTGGAACATAGATCTGAAGCTCATCTATTATCTTCACAAATTTATATACTGTATCTGTACATCCAAACTCATTTGTACTTATTAATACAACAGGATATGTGCCATAGTTCTGATAAACGCGGGTTGGATTTTTTACATTCGTAGTATCGCTCTTACCGGGACTATTCAACATAGTTGTATCGCCGGGAGTTATACCACCAAGGAAGTTCCAGGTGTAATGGCTGATCGGCTCTGTTTTTGAAGTTGGATAAAAAACCACTTCGTTACCGGTTGTAGGCGTTTCCGGACTCCAGGATATCTCTGTTCCTGGTTTTTTATATACATCAATAGAATAAGGATATACATATTTTCCACTACAACCATTTGTACCGGTAGAAATAACAGTCAATGTATATGTTCCTGCATTTAATGAAATAGTTGTAGTAGGATTTCCCTGCTTAATTAAGTTCCCGCCAAAATCATACGTGGTTACAAATGCCTCGGTTCCTGTTTTAGGATTCAAAAACAGGTTAAGCGGTTCACAGCCAGAGCCATTCAACTGGAGTTGTGGCGAAGGCGGCTGAAGCACGTTTACTTTAAAGGCATGTGCAATGGTGTAGTTCGGACAGGCAATGTCGTGCACAAGCAGGTTGTAATCAACAGTTCCCAAAGGCACCCCCTGCTGCTGTGGTCCTGTGGAAGAGCCAAGGTATAAAGAGGGATTCCAGGTATACGCATAGTTCTCACTTCCTCCACTTGCGCCACCTTCAACATGAATCGTATCGCCCCTACAGATCGTTCTGTTAAACGGAGTCAGTGTGAACGTAATAGGATTTAAAACAACAAGCTCCGTTTCGCCTGAAGTAATACACGGACCAAGTGATACATTTAATGTATATGTACCTGTATTATTTGGCTGTGCGGAAGTAAAGGTGAGATCTTTGGTATTGGAGGTAAAGCCGGTCGAACTTGTCCAGGTGTATGACGTTGCGCCCGCAGGACCGGAAACTGTAACCGGAGTATTGTAGCAGATCAGGTTGCGCGGTGTAAGACCGAAATTGAGAACAGGATTAACTACCAATTGAACCGTATTGTTGCTGCTGCAAACCAGATTACTTCCACTTCCAAAAAAGGCAGTTACTGAATAGATCCCATTGGCTGAAGGACCGGGATAATAGACCCAGGCCGCACCGTTCTGTGTAGGCACGTTGTATCCATTTGGACCCGTCCATATATACTGATTTGCACCCGTTGCCAGGGCCTGTAAAAAAGCATTGCTCGGCGAACACACCTGCCCCGGAGGGATAACAGAGACAGTGGTTACAGGAACCACATTGAGCTGTACCGAACTTGTAGCGGGGCAATTTATAGAACCAAAATAAACCGTTAAGAACTGCGTTCCGGACGCACTTGGATTTACAGAGAAGACTTGAATTGCAGAACCAATTGAAGGTACTGTACCGGTAAATAAAGGACCAGACCAATTGTATGATGTCGGATTTGATCCCGCAGAACCATTCACAACAAAATTGGTATTCTGGCAAACATTTGCCGGCATGCTAATTACAGGTACAGAGACCGGAATAACACTAATACTAATTGTTTCCGTTTTATAACAAGTTAAAAATCCATTGGTAAAGCTTGCTTTCACAGTGTAGACACCGGAAGCAGAAGGAAGAGCGGGGGAAATTACCGGGTTGGCAAGATTAGACGTAAACCCGGGGCCATTCCACAACCAAGCGGATGCCCCACCCGCACTTGCTGATAAATTAAGATTGGTACCCTGGCAGATTATATTGGCCGGTGAGGCCGCCGGAATGACAGGATTTGTAGCCACCACATTTACCTGGGTTGTAGCGCCGTAGGGGCATAAGACACTGCTACTACCTCCCGTAAACGATTGTTCAGCCTTTACAGAATAAGTGCCTGCAACGTTTGGGCTTGAAGCTACGAGAGTTGTACTTGATTGTGTAGCTCCAGGTATTATTGTATTATAGTTATCATACCACTGATAGCAACTTCCACACGCGCCGGGCAAATTAGAAGTTAATATAAAAGAACTATTCAGGCAGACATTCGACGCACTGTTAATTGTAAGCTGCAAAAGTGGCGCCACGTAAATATTTGTTTGTCCTGTAACTGTGCATCCGTTAATAACAGAGGTAACATTCACCTGGGGCCCCCAGCTTGATTGTGCGC
>JAYSYG010000460.1:0-4230 GCA_043716685.1 Sphingobacteriaceae bacterium
TATCGATAAAAAAATTTGCTTCCTTGTAATTCCGGTTGTTGTATAGTAAATGATAGTAGGGTGAGTTAAACCAATTCACGTACCATTCTGCATTTTCCATGCGCGAATTTACTAAAACTCCCGATTATTTTGGGAATACAGCCGCATATTACACAGATTTCACAGAATTTGTAAATAGTATTTGGCGGCGATGAAAGGTCTACTGCAAACTTAAAACTGCCTACTGAAATATCTACTTCGCCCTGGCTTTCACATACTGGTGTTTCTCGTATTTTTTACGGCCTACTTTCCAGTCACCGCGGTATTTCGGACCACCTACGGTAGATGTTTTGACAAATTTAAATTTACTCTTATCAACTCCTTTTGCTTCCAATGAACTGCGGATCAGCTTCTCAAGGTTTTTGCCACGGATAGAAGCCAAGGCTGCGTTTCCTCCTTTTGTGCGGCAGGGCACACGTGAAGCGCTTGATCGCAGGGTGATCATTACTACCGGTCTCTTAATGGTAAGCTCAACAATATTTTCAATAAAATTTATCCAGGTTTGGTCGTTTTCGTTAATCACTTTGCGGCCATACTTGTAGTAGAATTCATAATCGGTAGCCGGTAACACTTTTACAGTTTCAGATGTGTGCGAAATTGCAGTTTTTGTAGCTACGGCAACAAGAGACACCGAATCTTCAAAGGCAACAAAAAGAGTTTTGGTGTAGGTTTTCCCCTCAGAGATTGGCCCGGTTGTAAAGGTTTCCACTTCCGAAATAAACCCATCTTTATAAGCAACTATAAAATATTTTGTTTTCGGTGTTAGCTCAATGCTTTTTGCAACGCCTTTTGCATCTGTTACCGCTTCATATTTTACACCATCTGCATCGGTTAAAGTAATGTTTGCATTCGGAGCTGGTTTTTTGCTTTTAGGATGCTTTACGCTCACTTCCAAAAGAAGTTCTTTGGAGGTAAATTTTTCTGCCTTGCCATCGAGGTAAATTACCTGGTTAATTATTTTTGCGGATTTAGTTCCAACCGTACTGATCTCTACAACGGACGATTTTTTGCTTTCTGCCTCTGCAAATAAAGTATACGATTTTTCAGGCTGCAGCACAATTCCATCATATTTTCCAAGCGAATCCGAATCAAATAATTGAGTAGATCCTCCTGATTCGATCAACGTGATTTTAGCTGCAGGAATTGGTTTTTTGTTCCTGTTATCTTTAAGCACAATCGTATTTAAGGAAATGGCTTTGGAGCTTACTTTAATTTTTCCTACAAGTCTTACGGGCTCCAGCGCTACTTCGCGTTTTATTTCCTGGTAGGATACGTCATTGCTCACAAACACATCTTCATTGTAGAACTCTTCACCAATGTCGGTTTGATAAGAGAAGTTGTATTCCCTTCCGGGCGGTAAAATGGTTGAGAATGTCCCATTTACAAGCTTTGGCCGGTAGGTGCCAATGATCTCATTACTTTGTTTGTCTGTTACAATGATCTGTATATTATCCGGCAAAGACTCTCCCTCAGCCGGAATTAATTGCCCCTTAAACAGTGCCAGGAACGTTTCTTTTGACTCTGCAATGGAGATCAGGTAAATGTCATTTCCTCCGTATCCGCCTGCTTTTGCCGATGAAAAATAACCGCGCTTTCCGTCAGGGGATGTTACATAAAAAATATCGTCTTCCGTTGTATTGATCGGGTAACCAATATTGGTCACATTGGTGAATTTGTTTTCTTCTGTATTTAAAGTGGCAAACATAATATCATAGCCACCTATTGATTTTGGGCCGTTAGAGGCAAAGAAAAAAGTCTGGCCGTCCGGGTGAATAAAACCACCATCCTCATCATTCGCTGTATTGATGAGCGGACCCATATTCAGGGCCTTGCTCCATTTCATGTTTGGCAGTTTAATACACCTGTAAATGTCCTTGCCGCCAAATCCACCCGGCCTTTCAGAGGCAAAGAATAATACATTCCCGTCCGCACTTAAACAGGCGTGTGATTCCATAAAAGGCGTATTTACGTTAGACCCGAACTCTTTCAAAGAACTCCAGTCTTTTCCATCGTAAGTCGTGTAATAAATATTTCCGTCTCCCTCGGGGTTTTTACTGTTAGGATCGTTCCTGTATACAATGAGTGTCTGGCCATCCGGTGTCAGGTTGATAGAGGCTTCATGCGAAATGGTGTTCACGTTATTGCTTAACGGCACGGGTTTGCTCCAGTGTCCTTTGTCGTCTTTATAAGAAATTACTATGTCTTCAAAGTAGCTGCCATTGTCTGTTTTAAGGCCTCCTGTGGTGCTTGGTCTTTTTGTGGTGAAAATAATCGTGCGTTCATCTGCACTCAAAACAGCACTGTATTCAGGAAACGGACTGTTTATGCTATCACCAAGATTTGTTATCTGAACATTCAGAGGCTGGCTTGCTGTTTCTTTCGCAACTTTGGTTGTGGCCACGCCTTTTTCAAGCATACCAACATATTCCTTGTCTTTGGGATCAACGTATTGTTTGAATCTCTCAAAAGAAGCAGTGGCTTCATCGAACTTGTAATTGATGTGCAGGGCCTCGCCGTAATAATAGAGCGCAAGTGGAGGGGCGGCTTTCTCGCTGGCATCATCCGTTCTGTACGTTTTTGAAACATTCTTAACAGCAACTTCCAGGTAACGTTCTGCTTTTCCTTTTTTAAGTGGGTTCTGCAAATAACATACTCCAACCATGTAGTTAATGTTAGACGAGGTGGAATCCAGTTGGTAGGCAAGCTCAAAATTTGTTTCGGCTTTTTCTTCGTCTCCTTCCAATAACTGGTAGGATCCTTCTAAAAAATAGTCTTTGTATGAGGCAGGCTTGGTTTGGGCGGACAGGGTAAGGGTAAGAACAGCGAAAATAAAACTATAAAAAACTTTCATGTGTTGTTTTTTTTGTTTTGACAGTAACACGAATTTCGCCTGATGCCAGGAATAAAGAAATGTCTGCGTTAAAGCCTTGATATGAAGCAAATATAAAATTTTATTTAAATAAACGAAATGCACCAGACAGAAAGTACTGGACAATGTTATGAACCGTTTTTCCGTTGGAATTCTTATTTTTTTGGCACGAATTACATGGATTTCACGAAATTGTTTCCATCTGCATTTGTGAAGTCCGTGAAGTTAGTATCTCCTTTATTGGCATCCCTTTTCTAATGTATATTACACCAACGTGTTCACAATCCTATTTTGTCTAGCTGGTGAAGTTAGCGCCCCTCTAACCCCATTTATTCCTAAAATCAAGATTTAAAATTACGTATCTTTGCGCCCACTAATTTTAAAAATGACATTTACAGAAGAAATAAAGCGCCGTAGAACCTTTGCGATCATTGCCCATCCCGATGCCGGCAAAACCACACTTACTGAAAAGCTGCTTCTTTTTGGAGGTGCAATTCAGACGGCAGGTGCTGTGAAGTCAAACAAGATTAAAAAGGCTACTACCTCCGATTTTATGGAGATCGAGAAACAACGTGGAATCTCGGTTTCAACCTCTGTAATGGCCTTCGATTATAAAAACTATAAGGTAAATATTCTTGACACTCCCGGTCACGAAGATTTTGCAGAAGACACTTACCGCACCTTAAGCGCCGTAGACAGTGTTATCATGGTGATAGACTGTGTTAAAGGCGTGGAGCCGCAGACACGCAAGCTGCTTGAGGTTTGCCGCATGCGTAATACACCCGTAATTGTTTTTATCAATAAAATGGACCGCGAGGGACAAAATCCATTTGATCTTCTGGATGAAATTGAAAAGGAATTAAAAATAAAAGTGCGCCCTCTCACCTGGCCCATTGGCATTGGTAAATCGTTTAAAGGCGTTTATAATCTTACACAAGGCTCTCTGAATCTTTTTGAAGGAGAGAGTAAAACCACGTTAGGCGAAGTGCTTACCATTAAGGATATTAATGATCCACTAATTGATAAACGTATCACCCCCGATTTCGCAAAACAATTGCGGGAAGATGTACACCTTATTGATGGTGTGTATGATAAACTGGACGTACAAAAGTACCTCGAAGGACAAATAAGTCCGGTCTTTTTTGGAAGCGCTGTAAATAATTTCGGGATCCATGAATTACTGGATTGTTTCGTAGATATAGCACCTTTTCCGAAAGAAAGAGAAACGGATGCAGGAGTAGTGAAACCGGATGATGCTAAATTCAGCGGCTTTATTTTTAAAATTCATGCCAACCTCGACCCTAAGCACCGCGACCGCATTG
>JAYSYG010000047.1:0-2457 GCA_043716685.1 Sphingobacteriaceae bacterium
GGAAACTCCTCGGTTGTGTTTTATGGAAATATTTTATCCATCTACGAAAAAAGTGATAACCTGGCGCAGTCCTGTACGGAAATAAAAGGCAAATCTACAAGCAGTGTAAAACATTTTAAAGAAATCAACCTTAATACAGGATTGAAACATGGCTTTCAATTTAAAGCTTTGTCCCAATGGATTGAGCCTTCAGTAAAGTGGGCTAAACAAGAGTATGATTAAAAGAAATTTACTTTAAACGAAAAATATGTTTAAGAATTATTTAAAACTCGCTTTCAGAAATTTATGGAAAAACAAGATTTTTTCCCTGATCAATATTATTGGTTTGTCGCTGGGAATGGCGGTATGCATCACTATCCTTCTTTTTGTTAAGTATGAAAAAACTTTTGATTCTGACCATGCAAAAAATTTATACCGGTTGGATGAAGTTCAAACCTTTGAAGGGATGGCTAATCCACAAAACGTGGCTTTGTCTATGTACCCAATGGGTCCCACTTTAAAAAGTGATTTTCCGGAAATTAAAAATTATGCGCGTATTACTTCTTTTGAAATGGCCGGGCTGGCTTATAAGGGAAAGAAAATCTTTTTAGATAATGTTTTCTGGACAGATCCTTCCTTTTTCAAGCTTTTTAACTATAAGTTATTAAAAGGAGACACCGAAAAAGTGCTAAGCGAACCAAACAGCGTTGTGCTTACCACTGAAAGCGCGACTAAGTTTTTCGGAACTGAAGACCCAATTGGAAAATCTCTGACTACGCATAATATGAGAGATACACTTCACTTTACAGTGACGGGAATTATGGATAACATTCCAAAAAACTCGCATCTCCAGTTCAACGGACTGTTTTCCTTCAGTACCATGATACCTGCAAAAGAGAATTTAAAGAATTACTGGGGTGGCAACTGGGTTATAACATATCTTGATCTGGAGGACAACGTAAATATAAGCAAGCTCGAAAAAAAATTTCCTGATTATTTAAAAAAATACCTGGATGCCGAAAGTGCAAAGAGTTACAAATTGTTTCTCCAACCTTTAAGGGAGGTACATACTACTTCAGGTGAGATCACGCACGATTATTATAATTTTCAAAAGTTTGATAAGGCGTATACGGATATCTTTTTGGTTATTGCATTAATAGTACTTGTAATCGGTTGCGTTAATTTTATTAATCTTTCAACGGCAAAGTCTTCAGGAAGAGCAAGAGAGGTTGGAGTTAGAAAGTCTATTGGTGCGCAGCGTATTCAGCTTATTGTTCAGTTTATGATCGAATCATTTCTTATTTCACTTATTGCAATGTGCGTGGCTGTTATTATGGTAAAACTATTTTTACCTTTTGTGAGCCGGCTTAGTGAACATGAACTGGTATTTTCATTTTTAGGTGAGTACGATTTATTTTTACAGGCTCTTCTCGGAACATTGTTTGTAGGTTTTATTTCAGGGATCTATCCAGCTCTATATCTTTCCTCTTTCGTTCCTGTAAAAGTACTCAAGGGGATTTCTGTTTCCGGTAAAAATAAAAGTATAACAAGAAATGTGCTGGTTGTGAGCCAGTTTGCCTGTGCTGCATTTCTTATTATTACAACCATTTTCGTCATCAGGCAATTAAGTTTTATGCGTAACAAAAATGCCGGTTTTAATAAAGATCAAGTACTTATTATTTCCGGCGCTTATAAAGGATATAAAAGGTTAAAAGCCGATCTTGAAAAAAATAGCTTTGTGAAAGGTGTTACAGGCTCGTCTCAAAGCCTTGGAAATAATCTTCATCAAACCGGATTTACTTATAAAGGCAATGGTCCTGCCAGAGAACTCACTTCTTCACACATTCTTGTGGATGAGGATTTTATTCCTGTATATGAGATAAAGTTGTTAGCAGGTAAAAATTTTACTGAGGAAGGTAACGGTAAAGAATTTATTCTGAATGAATCTCTCGCAAATGAATTATTGAGAGATTCACCAGGTACAGCTTACGAGTCACTTATAGGACAGTATTTTTTTGGTGGCGACTTCTCTCCTGATGTTGATTCTGGAGGCAAAATTGTTGGGATAACTGAGGACTTTAATTTTAATTCCTTACATACGAAGATAGAAACCTTATGCCTTATTAACTTTAAGACAAACGGATTTCACGACGTATCTGTCAGGATAAACGGCAGTAAAACAAAAGAAGCGATTGCCTCAGTTAAAGCATCTTATGAAAAAAATATTACTTCTTATCCGTTTGATTACTTTTTTCTCGATGAACACTTCAATCAACTCTACCGCAACGATGAAAAAGTAAGTAAAGTAGTGGGCATTCTGGGTGCTCTTGCGGTTATTATCGCCTGTCTGGGTTTACTTGCACTTGCCTCTTATTCGGCCGAAACGCGGATTAAAGAAATCGGTGTCAGGAAAGTATTAGGTGCGTCTGTGCCAAATATTATTGGTCTGCTTTCAAAAGATTTTGTTAAACTGGTAAT
>JAYSYG010000461.1:0-4208 GCA_043716685.1 Sphingobacteriaceae bacterium
TGTTCATTTAAAAACATTCGATCATTTTTACTTGTGCAACAGGTTGTTCCTGCTAAACCTTGCAACTATTTATACCACAGGTTTCGAATGTCCCGACCCGGCGAGGATTGTTCCCGAGCTGCGATCCATGCTTGGCAATGCGTATATTATTTATCAATCCTTTAATGAAAGTTTTAACACACAACAACTGTCCGCTGACTACATGAACCTTTATAAGCAAACAGTTCTTTTCGCAAATAAAGAGCCAGATGCACACGAACAATTTGACCATTTTTCATTTATTAAGGATTACGTAAATCCGCTTTTTGCACTTAACCAGCAACTGATAAGACAATACAAGGTTGTGACAAAAAGTTACGTAGACTATTCTCTTAATAAAAACGCGAATTCTATTTTTAGTAAATCTCTTTACAAAGGGCAAAACGCCAAGGGAGTTTTTCTTAGAGTGTATGATGAAAAGACATTAGCTGAAATTGATAAACTGGGTAAATTATTGTTTTACGATCCTATTCTATCTGGTAACAACCTTCGCAGTTGTGTTTCCTGTCATAAACCTGAACAGTTTTTTACAGACACACTGAATGCCACTTCTTTGCAGTTTGATGGGAAAAATTTCCTTCCAAGAAACTCACCATCGGTAATTAATGCCACATATAATCACCTGATCATGGCGGATGGAAAACATATTTCCCTTCAGGACCAGGCAAAAGCCGTGATCACAAATTCGTTGGAACTGGCCTGTGCTGAGAAAGACATCCTGAAAAAAGTACTCAGCTGCCCGGATTATAAAAAAGGCTTTACTGAACTTTTAAAATATACGCCTCAATTTCCTTCCATAACACTTGAACATATTTCTTCTGCAATAACTTTATACTACAGTAAATTCAGCCGTTACGATGCACCTTTTGACAAAGCCATTAATGAGAACAAACAACTGTCAACGGATGCGAGGAGGGGATTTAATGTTTTTATGGGCAAAGCCCAATGTGCCACCTGTCATTTCGCACCACAGTTTAATGGTGTAAAACCACCTTACGTTAGTTCTGAATTCGAGGTTCTGGGAGTTCCTAAAGACACCAGCTACCATTATTTAAGCGATGACAAAGGAAGGTACGGGGTAAATCCAGCCTTTGAAACATTAAACGCCTTTCGCACAGGTACAATCCGAAATGTTGAAAAAACAAAACCTTACATGCATAACGGTGTCTTTAAAGATCTGAACCAGGTGATTGATTTTTATGATACCGGTGGTGGTGCGGGACATAAATTAACAGTGCCGAACCAGACACTATCATCTGATTCACTTCATTTGACAAAAGATGAAAAAACACATTTACTGGCCTTTATGAAATCTTTAACTGAAACCATCGAATTTGAAAAACCACCTGAAACACTTCCTGTTTCAAAGATTAAATACTTAAATAAAAGAAAACCAGGGGGAAACTACTAAAATGAAATTTACTTTTTTTACACAAATATGTATTGCCACCTTATTAATCGTTGCCTGCACTTCTCAAAAGAAAATACAATATGAACTTCCAGAGGCTATGTTACCACATGTAAAAGTAGAGTATGTAAAGCGCTGCGATCAGGGACAAATTCTATACAATATGAATTGTGGGAAATGCCACACCACAGTTGTAAAAGGCAGGGAGATTATTCCCGATTTTAAGCCCGAGCAATTGACGGGTTATACTTTGAGGGTTTCAAACGCGCGGCATGAAAGCAGTATGCCCGACTCGCTTGTTTCGGAAGAGGAGCTTGGCATTATTATGACATTCCTGAGTTATAAAAAGAAAAACAAACTACCTGCAAAATAAGCGTGTGCTTAATTTACAGGTAGTTTAAATATTTTGAATCTTAATTACTATTCCTGATCGAGTCTCTGCGAAGAGAATCTCTTCTTGCAGCTTTTTTTGCTTTGCTTTTATCAATTACTGCTCCGCCAACAGCACCACCAATAGCGCCAATAACGCCACCAATTATAGCACCTTTGCCCCTGTTCTCTTTACCTATAATTGCACCGGCTGCAGCGCCAGTACCTAAACCGATAATTGCACCTTTTGCAGCATTATTCAATCCCTTTTTCTTTTCAGGAGTAGTCGCTACCGTTCCGTTTGAAGGAGTTGAAGCCGGATTAACGGCTACAGGTGCAGTACCATTTGTTTGAGGAGTGTTGTGAATTGTACCTGCATGTGCAATGTGTTTTGTTTTTCGGGGAGCTTCTGTAAGTGGAACCATCGCTGGGCTTTCGGTGATCAGCGTAGGCGTCGAACGCGTTAAGGCTTCCAGGGAATCTATCATCCTTTGCTGTTTATTTGCGTATTCAACTGAATCAAGCGTAGCTTGCCTGATACTTTGTGTTTCAATTTTTTTATCTTGATTCTTACAACCTGATAACAAGGACACGGTTGCAAAAATGAGAATTAGATTTTTCATAATTTATAATTTAAGTTGTTTAAAACAGATCCTGACGAATCTACACCTATACCATAAAAAACGATGCCAGTGAATCTCAGACCTTACACTTATAAAATGTGGATTGTTTTACTCATTCCGCTACAATAAGTTTTCTGATGCAGACAAGATGACTGAAAAGCACGGCAGGAACAACGAAACAGGGAAGTCAGGTAAAGGGGAAATAAAGGGATTCCGGTATTTGGATGATTAATGAAAACGGTTGAAAATTGAATGGATAGATCAACCTCTTTAACTCTTACACTCTTTCGAGCTAATGATATTACATTGTTTGTTTTTCTTTAACTTTACTTTACGCTGGCACAATAATTAAAAAACAAAAAACAATAGCCAAAAAAAAGACCGAAAATCTGGTTTCAACTAATAACACCGAGGCAGGGGCTGTATTTATCGTTTCACTAATTGACTAATTTTTACTAACAAAATTAATTTGTGTTAATTCGTGAATCCGACAGCTATCGGATTCGTATCACAAAATAATGAGCTAATCCCAAAGCCGAACTTCGAGAAATTCTTTTGATTAAATATTCAGTGAAAGGGTATCGTTAAGTGAGATTACCAATTGCGACATCCTCATACTTTCTCACAACATTGTGAAGCTCGATCAATGGCTTTAAGTATTCTTCGAGATCATACACACACAATTGAGAAGCAGCATCACACAATGCCGTTGAAGGGTCAGGATGTGTCTCGATAAAGATCCCATCTACCCCGCTCGCTACACCTGCCCTGCCAAGCACTGGCAAAAATTCACGGGCTCCACCTTTCGCATCAGAACTAGGAATGCCATATTTACGCACACAATGCGTTACGTCGAACACCACGGGATAACCCAACTTGTTCATGTGATAAAAACTCCGGGGATCAACAATGAGATCATTATAACCAAATACATAACCGCGTTCGGTCAAAATAATATTGTCGTTACCTGAGTCTATACACTTTTGCATCGGATGTTTCATATTATCCGGCGCAAGGAATTGTCCATGCTTAATATTTACTACTTTGCCGGTTTTAGCAGCTGCAACCAACAAACTACTTTGCATACAAAGGTAGGCAGGTATCTGCAAAACATCGCATACTTCTCCTGCCATGGCAGCCTGGTAACTTTCATGAATATCCGTTAACAACGGAAAACCGAATTGCTCCTTTACCTTGGCAAGGATCTTCATTCCCTTTTCAAGGCCCGGTCCATCGTAATACTTAAGGCTACTGCGGTTGTCTTTTAAAAAACTGGATTTATAAATTACTTTTATTTTGAGGCGCTCGCTCACTTCTTTTAATTTCTCAGCGGTAGCCATCATTATTTTTTCATCCTCAATAACACACGGTCCACTTATTAAAAACAAGTCTTTTGAACCGCAGTCTATATTACCAACTCTTACTAATTTCTTCATATTACAACAATTAAGTACAAAGATACATTTAAAAATTTAATGTTAAAAAAGATTAGATTTACCTTATTCTTCATAAACAAATACTTTGATGAAGTTTAGGTAATTTTCTCTTAACAATAGAAGTTCCTTTAGCATTTACTTTTGCTGAACTTATGGTTACTAGCTTAAGATTTTGGTTAATCTCTTCTTTCAGTGTTGTTTTATTAATTTGCTTAATCGCTATAGGATTGTTTGTGAATTCAATGAGAAAATCTGACAAACTTCAGGACTATCATTCTAACCTAAAAACAACCCGGATTTTATTGTTGGAAGCCAATAAGTTAAAAGAAGATG
>JAYSYG010000462.1:0-4195 GCA_043716685.1 Sphingobacteriaceae bacterium
TAAATGACGGTTGTAGTCATCGAGTTTTTTATGAAGGCCCTTTATAAAGTCATTCTCCAAAGCTGCCTGATAATAGGAGTCAGGAACTAACAAGGACGAAACTGCCAGTGTTGCTGCAACCAGGCTTAGCGCTACAGACATTTTTTTTGTTTTCGTGGTTTCCATGATGATGTATTTTTAATGTTCTTTTCTATTGTGATGCGGTGCTTTCAGAAATTCCATAACATCTTTAAAAATAATTTACGCACAGGAACAAATTTTTGTATCATTGTCTTTATGGAAAAATCGAAAAGATCGATGCTGTTTATTTTTCTTACCATCCTAATTGATTGTATCGGAATTGGGATTATTATTCCTACCCTTCCGGCTCTGATTCAAAGTTTAAGCGGTGCAAACATTAGTACCGCTGCCAGTTATGGAGGCTGGTTAAATTTTTCTTACGCAATTATGTCTTTTGTTTTTTCTCCCGTGCTTGGTGGATTAAGCGACAAATACGGTCGGCGACCCGTTTTACTGATTTCCCTCCTGGGCTTAGGTCTGGATTATATTTTCCTTGCATTTGCCCCCACTATTTTCTGGTTATTTATAGGACGCATTATTGCAGGTGTTTGCGGCGCGAGTTTTACCACCGCCTCTGCTTATATTGCCGACGTAAGCACCAACGAGAACAGGGCGAAAAATTTTGGTATGATCGGTGCTGCGTTTGGACTAGGCTTTATTATCGGCCCTCTGCTTGGCTCCTTATTTGGAAGTCTTGGAACGCGTGTACCTTTTATGGCTGCCGCCGGTTTTTCTTTATTAAATTTTTTATTCGGATATTTTATTCTACCGGAATCATTAAGCAAAGAAAATCGCAGAGTTTTTAGCTGGAAACGCGCCAATCCCTTCGGTTCTCTAAAACAGCTTACCAAACACAAAGCAGTTATTAATCTTATTTTAGTTCTCTTTATTTTAAATATTGCCGGGCAGGCCATGCCTTCTGTCTGGACATTCTTCTGTATAGAACGCTTTAGCTGGAACGAAAAAATGATTGGTTTATCACTTGCTTTTGTTGGGGTAACCGTTTCAATTGTTCAGGGAGGCCTGATAGGAATTACCACTAAAAAATTCGGGGTCAAGCGAAGTATTTTTATCGGACTGGGATTTTACATGCTCGGTTTTTTCCTTTTTTCGCTTGCCACCAAAAGCTGGATGATGTTTGCTTTTATGATTCCCTATGCGCTTGGCGGTATCTCCATGCCTAATATACAAAGTATTTTAAGTTCGCAGGTGCCGGCAAACGAACAGGGTGAGCTGCAGGGTGGACTCACGAGCCTGGTAAGCCTTACCGCTGTTATCGGTCCTGTTCTAATGACTACTTCTTTTACCCTCTTTACCAAAGACAATACGGCCGTCTATTTTCCGGGCATATCTTTTTTTATTGGGGGGATTTTATGCCTGATCAGCTTAATTCTGAGTTATTCCGTTCTTAAGAAGATAAAGCTGCACGATTAGGCTCTTGTTAGCACTTGCTGCCAGGTCTTTAGGACCTGATTCAGACAGTGTTAAGGCTGAAAAATCTAATTTTTATTTATTTTTAAAAAGGAGTATCTTTGCTGCCTATAAACTTAAGACAGATTAATGAAAGATATTTTCGAAAAGATCAAAGCGAATTTAGGTCCTATTGGCGAACACGCTAAAGAATCCCACGGTTATTTCACATTTCCGAAATTAACCGGGGATATTAACCCGCACATGGATTTTCGCGGTAAAAAATTACTGAACTGGAGCTTAAATAATTATTTAGGATTGGCCAACCATCCGGAAGTTAGAAAAACAGATACAGAAGGCGCGGAAAAATTTGGTCTTGCTGCTCCTATGGGTGCACGTATGATGAGTGGAAATTCGGATTACCACGAATCGCTCGAAAAGGGATTGTCTCAATTGGTAAATAAGGAAGATACTATTCTTTGCAATTTCGGCTACCAGGCAATGGTTTCTGCTATTGATGCCATTGTTGACCGTCACGATGTTATTGTTTATGACGCAGAAAGCCACGCCTGTATCTTAGATGGTGTACGTTTGCATATGGGAAAACGTTACGTTTTCAAACACAATGACATTGCCGATTTTGAAAAACAAATGGTTCGGGCTACCAACCTTATTGCGGAGAACGGTGACAAAGGCGCTATTCTTGTAATTACAGAAGGTGTGTTTGGAATGCGTGGCGACCAGGGAAAATTAAAAGAGATCGTGGAACTGAAAAATAAATACAACTTCCGTCTTTTTGTTGATGACGCGCATGGTATTGGTACAATGGGTCCAACTGGTGGCGGTACAGGCGAAGAACAAGATTGCCAGGACGGTGTGGATATTTATTTCGGAACATTTGCGAAGTCTTTCGCACTTATTGGCGGATTCATCAGCTCCACAAAAGAGATCATTACTTTTCTACGCTACAATATGCGTTCGCAGATCTTCGCAAAATCGTTGCCAATGCCATTAGTATATGGCTTATTAAAACGCCTTGAATTATTAAACAAACATCCTGAATACCGCACTAAATTGTGGGAGATTGCCAAAAGCCTTCAAAAGGGACTGGTAGATGCAGGCTTTAATATCGGCGATACCAATACCATGGTAACCCCGGTTTATATGAACGGATCTATTCCTGAAGCTACCAACATGGTAATTGATTTACGCGAGAACTTCGGTATTTTCTGTTCCATGGTGGTTTACCCGGTAATTCCAAAAGGCATGATCATTTTGCGTTTGATCCCTACTGCAATGCATACGCAGGAAGATGTAAAATACACGATTGAATCGTTCAGTAAAATAAAAGATAAATTATACGGTGGATTGTATCAGGCCGATAAAATCCGCGAAGGGTTTTCGCAAGCTTTATAGACACTAATTTCACGAATGACACTAATCCCGGTTTCGAAAGAGCCCGGGATTTTTTTATACCTGAGAAACAGACACGAATTTCACTAATTACACAAATTTGTATTTGTATTTTTTGCCGAGCTTGTGGGAAGAGCCCGCCCAGGTGCGGAAATCAAAATTTAAAAATATGACTCTTATTAATTATAGTAATTAAACTTACATTTATAATTCAAAAACTTAAAAACTATCGTCATGTTTCAATGGGGACGAGCATAACAAAGGATCTTGCCATACGATATCCTATAGGGTATTCGAAAAAAAAATAAGATCACAGAATCTCCAACACCTCGTATTCAATTGTATTCAACTTTGTTGTTTCATTTACCTTTAAACCTACTAACAATTTGCCAAGCGGGGAAACAGGGGAAATTACATACACCGTTTTTTCCTCTAACTCTATTTTTCCGAGAGGGATTATTATAAAGAATATTCCGCGGGTAGTATAGACAAGGCTTTGAGAAGATACTACTTCTTTGGATCTTTCAGGATCGATTTTAAAAAGCAAGTCGTATTGGCCTTTTAATTCGTCCAGTTGCCAGGAAAGTTTTTCGTGTTCGGATTGCATGCGTGCCCGCGCCGTTTCGTGTTTATCACCGGCAGAGCTTTTAGATTCATTCTCCATCGATCCTTTAATTTCATCCATAGAAAAAGAGATCAGTTCGATCTTCCTGCGCACCGTCGCTCTGCAATAATCCAACAATCTTTCCTTAAAGGGGTCCATAGTTTTAACCCTACAAAGTTACAGACAATCCTCAAAAAACGGTTTTAACTTATGACTAATTAACAGCAGGTAGCTTTAACAGCAACATGATGTACTACACATTACCTTTTTTGGGCGCCCGGGCGGGCCATTCCGGGCTCGGCTAACGCCTCGGCTTTTTTTATTCGCTGAAGGGCGCGAATAAAAAAGAGCCAAGCCCTTTATGTCCCTGGCGCGAAAATCAAAAAGAAAAAATTTCCAGCTCCTCAGTGCGGTTTGCTGCGCCAGGGACACGCAGGGTTCAGTTCTTTTCGGCTTCTTCGGCCGAAAAAACCGGAGCGAAGCACGGCAAAAGCCTTGAAGGCTTTTGAGCGAGCAGGTGCGTTAGCCCGAAATGGCCCGTAAAGGCGCCCAAACAATTTTAAACTCTGTGCTAATGGAATCAGATTTTTAAACCTTGATGGTATTAACAAATTCGCGCGTTCTGTTAAAAAGTAGCAGCTTTAAAAGCCTGTGGATAATGTATATTAGCTACCCTATTTATGAGCAAGACAACGGAAGTAAAAGAAA
>JAYSYG010000463.1:0-4189 GCA_043716685.1 Sphingobacteriaceae bacterium
TTCCGTGAAGAAAGCGATGAGCAAACAGGTTTCCGTGAAAAAGTAATTATTGAAAGTAGAGATAAAACCATGAGTCCATTGATTCGTATCGTGGATAAAAAAGGTGAATCTTTAAAATCATATAACATTCCGGTTAGCGCTCACATTATTGTGAACGAAGGAGCGAAAATTGAACCAGGACAAGTGTTAGTTAAGATTCCGCGTGTTACAGGTAAAACAGGTGATATCACCGGTGGTTTACCGCGTGTAACTGAGTTATTTGAAGCACGTAATCCTAGTAACCCTGCCGTGGTTTCTGAAATTGACGGTATTGTTACGTTCGGTAAAATTAAACGTGGTAACCGTGAAGTGGTTGTTGAAGCGAAGACTGGAGAACAACGTCGTTATTTAGTGAACTTAAGTAAACATATTCTGGTTCAGGAAAATGACTTCGTGAAAGCCGGAGATGCTTTATCCGATGGAGCTGTTAGCCCTGGTGATATTTTAGCGATCAAAGGCCCAACAGCGGTGCAAGAATATTTAGTGAATGAAATTCAGGAGGTGTACCGTTTACAGGGTCAGAAACTGAATGACAAACACTTCGAAACTATTGTACGTCAAATGATGCGTAAGGTTGAGATCGTTGATCCAGGTGATACTATGTTCTTAGAACAACAGTTGATCAATAAAGGAGATTTCATGACTCAAAATGATGAAATTTTTGGTAAAAAAGTTGTTATTGAGCCAGGTGATAGTTCTGATTTAAAACGCGGACAAATCATTACTGCTCGTAGATTGCGTGATGAGAACTCAGTGTTACGTCGTAAGGATAAAAAACTGATAGAAGCCCGTGATGCTGTTCCTGCAACAGCAAATCCAATTCTGCAAGGTATTACCCGTGCTTCGTTACAAACCAATAGCTGGATTTCAGCTGCATCGTTCCAGGAAACTACGAAAGTGTTGAATGAAGCCGCAGTGAATGGCAAAGTGGATCATTTAATGGGATTAAAAGAAAACGTAATTGTTGGACATTTAATTCCTGCAGGTACCGGTTTACGTCAGTACGAAAAACTAGTAGTAGGAAGCAAAGAAGAATACGAGCGTTTGATGGCTTCTAAACAAGAAGTTGGAGAAGAAGCGTAATCGCACTCCTCTCCCGATAGCTATCGGGACCGCTCGGAGTGACATATACTTAAAAAAAGACCTGGCATTCTGCCGGGTCTTTTTGTTTTAACACGGAGGAGCCGGAGGCACAAGGTCACAGAGCACTTCAACTACGCTCAGTGTGACACTCAGTGTGCAATCCTGTAAAACTTAGTGGTTGGGATGCTTTGGTGGTTTTGGGTATATTTTATACATTTATGACACTCTAATCCAACTTTTTACCCATGAAAAAACAAATTCTTACCCTCGCTATTGTCGTTTTAACCGCACTTTTTAGTACAGCGGGAACTAATCCTGATGCGCCAAATAAGGATAAACACCCAAGCCAAACCATCAGCTTTACCGAAAACAAGGGGCAAGTGCACGATCAAAATTACAAGCCACGGACAGATGTTCTTTATGGCGCCATGACTGGTAACATGGCGGTACATATTAAAAAAACGGGGGTAAGTTATCAGTTGTATAGGATTGATAGTTTCAAAGAGGTAGAAGATCTTAAAACAAAAGAAAAGCGCCAGGTGATAGACCAGCAAACTATTTACCGCATCGACCTCAATTGGATTAATTGCACTAAAAATTTAAAAAAAACAGAAGATGAAGTTTTACCCGGGTATGATAATTACTATTTAGAGAGCTGTCCCAATGGCGCATTGAATGTAAAAAGCTATAAAGGTATTACGCTGCATAATTTGTACAACGGAATTAATTTGCATTACTACGAAAAAAATGGAGAGTTAAAACATGATTACGTTAT
The DNA here is from genome assembly GCA_043716685.1 of Sphingobacteriaceae bacterium. Classification (GTDB taxonomy): domain Bacteria; phylum Bacteroidota; class Bacteroidia; order B-17B0; family Aurantibacillaceae; genus Aurantibacillus. Next base: position 1,898 of record JAYSYG010000463.1, read on the forward strand.
TGCGCCGCACACTGATTACAAACAAATTCAAATCCTTGTGGAAGGTGCCAGCGTTAGCCTGATTGATGGCGGTTCTTTATTATTAGAAACGCCTTTAGGCAAGGTACAAGAAGGTGCGCCTGTAGTCTTTCAAAATGGGAAACAGCTAAAAGCAAGGTGGGTAATAAATAACACGAAGGTTAGTTTTGAAATAGAAAACTACAACCCTGAATATGAATTACTGATAGATCCCGTAACAAGATCATGGGGAACGTATTATGGGACTTCAAGTGATGACAGGAGTAATGGTTGCGCTACAGACGCGATTGGTAATGCTTATTTATGTGGCTCTGCAAGTTCTGCGAGTGGAACTATCATTGCAACTTCCGGTAGTCATCAATCTGCAAGTGGATCTTCGTATGCAAGTTTTTTGGCTAAATTCAACAGCACCGGCACGCGCTTATGGGGTACTTATTTTGGAGGTAATGGAGACGCTGCTTACAGCTGCTGTACAGACGCGGGTAACAATGTTTATTTATCCGGTGTTACAGATGCTATTTCATCTACTTCTTTAATTGCGACTACTGGTTGTCATCAGCCACTATATGGTGGAAGTGGCGATGCTTTTTTGGTGAAATTTAATTCAAGCGGCGTAAGGCAATGGAGTACCTATTATGGCGACACAGGTATCGAGTTGGGATTTAGCTGTGCAACAGATGTTAACAGTAATGTGTATATGGCAGGGATTACAGCTTCAAGTGCATCAACAATGATAGCGACGCTTGGAAGTCATCAATCAACTAACATGAGTGGGGCTGGTAACTACGATGCCTTTTTAGTGAAGTTCAATTCAAGCGGTGTACGGCAATGGGGAACCTTTTATGGCGGAACCAGCCTCGAATGGAACTCAGTATGTTCAACGGATATAAGCGGTGATGTTTACTTAGCCGGCTATACTGCATCAGGTAGTGGAACGTATATTGCAACTCTAGGAAGTCATCAGGCAGTTTACGGTTCAACAGCAACATGCTATAACGCTTATTTAGCTAAATTTAATTCTAATGGTACAAGGTCATGGGGAACTTATTATGGAGGAATTTGTAGTCTGGGTTTTGGATGCGCAACAGACTCCAACGGTGATGTTTATTTATCCGGATATTCAAATGCTACAAGCGGAACAGTTATCGCCACAGCAAGCAGCCATCAACCTACTTGCGCAAGTACATTTGGAAGCGATGTCTTTTTAGCAAAATTCAATACAAGTGGTGTGAGGCAATGGGCAACATGGTATGGAGGCACGGGAAGTGAAACGGATGGTCATTGCGCTACAGATACATCTAACAATGTCTACTTAACAGCGTTAACCGCCTCCAATTCAACAACACAATCTTTTGCTGCAACCCCCGGAAGCTACCAATTTAATTATGGCGGAGGACAACGCGATATTTTTTTAGCTAAATTCAATAGCAGCGGTGTAAGGCAATATGGCACCTACTATGGAGGTGCCGGAGATGAAGGTGCAGAATCGCCCTTTTGTGCAACTGATGTTTTTGGAGATGTTTATTTATCGGGTACAACCAGTTCATCTGTTACCAATGAAATTGCAACATACAATGGCCATCAGACTGCTTACGGTGGAAATCCATTCGATGCTTTTTTAGCAAAGTTTAAAGACTGCTCTCTCATCTATCCCATTGCAGCAAGCAATACTAGCGTGTGTACCGGCGGCACAATCAATTTTAGTGTAACAACTTCTGGAACCACTACTCCCTTGTACACTTGGTTGGGTCCAAATTCATTCAGTTCAAATTTGCAAAATCCGAGTGTTGTAAACATTACTACGCTTAATGTGGGTGTCTATGCCATTTCCATAAATAATAACGGTTGTGTGGAAACAAATACTGTGCTGGTAAGAAGCGGCAATCCTACTCTTACAGTCAATAGTGGATCCATTTGTCCTGGCAAATCATTTACAATTAATCCAGGCGGTGCATTTACTTACACATACACTTCAGGAACATCTGTGGTTTCGCCATCCGCAACAACTTCCTACACGGTTGCGGGAACAAACACACTGGGCTGTTCCAGCGCCGCTGTTAATACAGTGACAGTTAGAGCAAGTCCAACTATTTCCGTTATGGACGGAACAATTTGCAGTGGAGAGTCGTTCACTATAACTCCTACTGGTGCAGCAAGCTATACTTACAGCTCTGGTTCAGCCATAGTTTCGCCAGGTACCACCAACTCTTATTCCGTTACCGGAACAAACTCGGTCGGCTGCGTCAGTTCAAATACCGCAGTCAGCTTGGTCAC
>JAYSYG010000464.1:0-12526 GCA_043716685.1 Sphingobacteriaceae bacterium
GTTCTTCTTGCGCTTACAATAAAAGAAGCTTTATTCTTAACTATTGGTCCCTGTATGGTAAGACGGGAAGCAATGACACCGATCCCGCCGTCGACTTCAATATTTTGGTTGTTACCGTCTTTCATACTGATATCAAGCACTGAAGAAAGTCTGCCGCCATATTGAGCGGGCATATTGCCTTTATATAAGTTTACATTTTTAATCGCGTCACCGTTAAACACCGAGAAAAATCCGAGCAGGTGAGAGGCATTGTAAATATTTGCTTCGTCGAGAAGGATCAGGTTCTGATCAGGTCCCCCGCCGCGTACATAAAACCCGGTGTTCCCATCTCCAGCACTTTTTATGCCAGGCAGCAACTGAATCGTTTTTAAAATATCCACTTCGCCCATAAAAGCAGGAATCTTTTTTATTTCGGACATTTCCAGTTGCACTACGCCCATTTGTGTGCTTTTTACATTTTCGTTCGTTCCTTTTGTGTTTACTTCCACCTCTTGCAATTCAGTTTCAGTGCGGGTAAAGGAAATATTCAGAGTTAGATCTTTGTCAAGGTCCACTTCCTGGATTATGCTCTTGTATGCCGTGTAGGCAAAAATTACCGTATATTTTCCTTTGGGTGCAGTGAGTGAGAAAAAACCGTAAGTATTGCTAACCGCAGAAGTATTAGTTTCTTTGAGGTAAATGGAAGCGCCTACCAGAGTTTCGCCATTGGAGTCGTCCTTAACACTGCCGCTTATGGAAAAATTCTGGGCAACACCCCTGCCGGTAAATAGAAGTATTAAAAAAAAATATGGATAAATTTTTTTCAAGCAATTAAAGTTAATGAATATGTGATTAGGCGAGAGCTTATAAAAGGGCCAAAAAAACTTAATTATTCTTTTTTTGATATATGATAAAAAATTACGCGATCTATTGGCAAACGAAGAAAGTAGAATTTTATTTTGGCCGGGAAGGATATTTAACCAGGAAATTAAGCACTAATGTTTTGGTCTGGATTGAAACTCGAGAAGATTTTTTATAACGAGTTCGTTAATAACAAGAAGAACAGCATCTGGGTTTTCCTCGCTGACAATATGTTCATTAAGTTTAAATTGCCAGGAATCGAAAATTTTGACTGTTTTACTGAAATTTTCCGCCACGAATGGGAAAATCTCCCCACCAAAGGAATCGCTGATTATTAGAAGTTTGGGTTTGCTTGAGTTTTTTATTGCTCTTACTTTTTCGTATTCCCAGGTATAAACAAAGCCAGGTGTTGACGGATAACCTGTTGCGGGAGCATCAGAAGCCTTAAAGCCTTTTTTGGGAGAAAGTGTAAGAGAAATTTCTGAAAACAAATTAAGATTTCCCAGTATTTTTTCGAGATTACCGTTGGGATTTTCGGAAGAATGCAGATCAAAATCTTCAAGAGATAAAGTATCGACGGAAGGGAAATCAGTTTGCATGCATTTGAACACTTCATTCGCGGCATAAAAAGCTCCGAGGTCATTCCAGTGATGGTCGAGCTTTAAAAACAGGTTGTTGTTTTTTTTATGTTTTCGGAGTGCAGCGAATACATCTACCGTATGCACCGAGGAATGTTGAGCCAGGTAATCGTTCAATTCTTCACCCCAGGTTTTTTTATTTAAGGTGAAATATTCATAGCCTAATTTTTCGGAGTGAATACTTGCTTTACAGGGTGCTATAAGAAAATAAAATTTAATGTTTCTTTCTTCAAGGTATTTTTTTCTGTACTCAAGTTCCAGTTTAATAGAATTGAGTTGATTCGCTGTAAGTTTGTTTTTCCCGAGGTAAGAATCCATTTCGGTTCCTCCAATAAAGAGCCAGCCGTCTTCACCAATTACGACCGAAGGAACAGGAGACTTACGAAATGTTTTAATGTTATAAATATTAAAGCACCGGATAAGCCGATTACGCAACTCAAAATGATCGTTGTAAAAAGACTCAAATGCGCCGGGAAAAGGATCAAGAAAATGAATATTGAACTCCGGTTGGTTTGTCATTTTCCTGTTCTCAAAACTTTCAATGTCCTTTAAAAGATGCACTCTGCTATTGATCAGGGGAAATGAAATGGCTGTTATAAACACCAGGACAATTGAATATGTGCGGAAAGCCATTTGTTTCATTAAAACCGGAAATAAATAAATGGATTATACGTGCCGGATACAAGGTAAAGTGTACACAGGAAAATAAGCCCCGCGAATCCAACGACGGATGCAACCTGGTAGCCATACGAAACGACAGGTACGAAGGACTTTTTTGAAGATAAAATAATTTGAAGTTTATTTGAGAGCCAGCTGAAAAAACCAAAGGAGCCAAGGGCTGCAATAATAAAAACTAAAACAAGTTCCCGGTTTAACGCGCGCATAAATAAACTTACCTGTTCCGGGTCAGATTCAAAATGAAAAAGAGCCTTGCAATAATCCAGCGCATTTTGAAAGGAATTTGCCCTGAAAAAGATCCAGCTGAATGCTACAAAAGATATGGTGAAAAAAATAGCCAGGCCATTGAATAAAAATACAGGTAAAAAAGCAGCGATTTTTTTCCTTGATCTTTTAGTGAGGAATTCCAGTACCAGTACTATCCCATGCATCAATCCGTAGAGTGCAAAGTTCCAGCCTGCACCATGCCACAAGCCGCATAAAAAAAATGTTATAAGCAACGCGTAAACAACCGCTCCTTTATTCCAGTTTCTTTTCGCTATCACAAGCGGTGTAAATACATAGTCGTTAAACCAGGAAGAGAGGGAAATGTGCCAGCGGCGCCAGAACTCGGTGATGCTTTTGCTCATGAAGGGGAAATTGAAATTTTCCTTAAATTCAAAACCAAACATGCGCCCAATACCTATGGCCATATCTGAATAGCCGCTGAAGTCGCAATACAACTGGAATGTATAGCAGGCAATTCCTAACCATGCATTCAGCGCATCAAGATTCTGTAGATTCCCGTCGAAAGTAGTGTCGGCAACTTTTGCAAACGTATTGGCGAGTAATACTTTTTTTCCAAGCCCTATCAGGAAACGTTCTACCCCTGATGAAAATTTTATGAAAGTATGACTGCGTTGTGTGAGTTGTTGCCACACATCGCTGTATCTGATAATTGGCCCTGCAATTAATTGCGAGAACATACTAATATAAAGTGCAAGATCAAAAATGTTGCGCTGGGCAAGTGTTTTGCGGCGATAAATATCTATAAGGTAAGAGAGTGAGTGAAACGTGTAAAAAGAAATTCCGATAGGAAGAATGATATGGCTTTGCGGAAGTGCAGGAATGGAGAGAATCTCAAAAAGATCGTTCAGGCTGTGAATTATAAAGTTGCCATATTTATATATACCCAGAAAAAGAATGTTGGTGGACACTCCTGCAAATGTCCACCAATAACCATTACGCGATTCAATATTCTTCTGAATAAAAATTCCAAATCCATAATTCAGGCAGATAGATACCAGGAGAAGCGCTGTTAAGCTTACACCGCCCCAGGCAAAAAAAATAAGACTGGTAAATAAGAGCCAGTAATTCTTTAGTTTGTAAGGAAAAAGATAATAACCCAGTAAAGTAAGTGGCAGAAAAAGATATAAAAATAATAATGAGCTAAACAGCATAAATTCCGGCTAATTCCTCAGTAACTAACAATTTGAATTAATGAGGTTGTGCAAAAATAGTATTTTGCCTTTTAAAAACGAATAAAGCCTTTCCTTGTAACGGGAAAGACTTTATTTTAATCAAAAGAATTCCTCGAAGCTCTGCTTAGTGGTTAACTCATTATTTTGAGACACGAATTGCACGAATTAACACGAATGAATTTTGTTAGTAAAAATTAGCACAATTAGTGGCAGGATACATCGAGGCTCTGCATCGAGGTTATTCATTAAATTAAAATCGGTGTTATTTCTGGATTACCAATTTTTTAGTTATCACCGATTTGTCCTGAAATTGAATCGAAATAAAATAAACACCATCGCTCAGGTTGCTTACATCAACACTTTCGTATGAAGCCGCGGCTTTACTTATTGTTTTTTCACGCAGGTTTTCCCCTGTTATATCTAGTATTTTATAAGTCACTGTTTGGTTTTTGGAAAGGTCAAATTTCAGGTAAGCCGTTGTATTTGCAGGATTAGGATACACCTCTACCATGTTTGGATTTTCTGAATTTGAAGCTATTCCAACATAGTTCGGGTGGGTGTCAAGAACCCTGAAATAACGGATATAACCGCAACCAATATCACCCGGAAAAAGAGCGATGGTACTGTTAACGTTTGCGTAATCAAAACGCAGGCTTCCGTTTCCTCCTGCTGTATTTGCCCACCAGGCCATGCCATCGCATCCTGCATCTTTTATTTCCATCTTATAGCAACCCGGGGCAAGAAGCATCGTGTCTACATAAACAGTAGTCGGACTTAGCTGGTCTCTCTGGTATACAATAGCTCCTGTTTCATCATAAAGGAACCAACTTGTCTCGCTGAAGCCTGATCCGTCAAGATTATTATTGGTATACATTTTTACTACAAAACTTTCAGGATATACCGGAACAGAACTTGTTTGAGAGCTGTAAACATTATTAAAAAGATCTTGATCGCCGTTAGTACCATTTACAGTAACAACCGAAACCTCAAACACGCTGCTTACTGAACCGGAGAGTATGGAAACAGAAGGAGGGAAAATCACAATGGCAGTATCCAGAAAACCCAGTACACCATTCCAGGTATAACTCGTTGCGGTGCTATTTTTTAAACCGTAATTAAATACAATGGATCTGAGTGAGTCGGTTCCTGTATTTTTTATTTTTATAACAGGATTGCTGCAACGCGGATTTTCCCTGAAATAATTGGCATCTTTTGTAGGGGAAATAATATCTTCAACAGAAACGTCGCGGGAATGATTGGGCGCACTATAATTTATGAGTTGCGTTACAAAATTGTACCCGCCAAGACTTCCATTGCCCACGTATGGTTGCATATCAATATCCACCGAAAACGTAGTATTGGCAGACGTAATGTTGGTGAGGTCGTGATAGATCGGCCATACCACAGCGCCCGGACACCAGTTGCCGCGTTCATAGATCCAGGTACCTGTTTGTGGATAGACTTCATTTGATCCACAATCGCTTCTCCAGAGTTGCTTTTGGGAAACCATTGTGTTGTTGACCTTTAACTGGTAATATTTACTGCAGAATTCAGCACAACCCGCGTTATCTGAACCATGCCCGCTGATAATGTTCTTTATAAAAGGTCTGGTGGTGGGAGTTGTGTAAGAATAAGATTTAGAAGTGAGGTAATTCTCTATAGGATTAGCATTGTTGCCAAACGCAAAATAACCGTCGTAAATATTTTTCACGGAAAGCGCATCCATTGGTGGCACACCTTCAATAAACTCAATTTTCAGCGTAATGGTAAAGCCCCAGGAATAGCCCTGGTAATTAAAACGCATGGCAGTCAGGCCTTCAAGAGCGCTTGCATAATCCGTTACTTCTACCACATAATCGTGTTTTTTATTCAGCGATAACCAATCGGTTGCATAGGGAGTAATTACCCGTGCAATCTCCACAGAGTCTTTTCCTGCTGGTCTTGCATAGATCTGTGTGGTATAGTCCCATGAACCACAATACTGTGATCCTGAAGGACAACCATATCTTCCTAAAATATAATGCATACGAATTTTACGGTACCGTTTGCCGGTAGGGAAAACCGCCGTTGTGTCATAACTACCATATTGGGTAATCTTCCGTAGGTTATAAACGGTCACCGAGGTGGTATCGCCAGGGTTTGCAAGCGCCGAAAAATTAAAAAGTTCGGCCATTGCGATCAATAAAATAATCTTTCTGAAACCGGATAGATGGGATAATGTAGTAAGCATACGTATAGATTAATAAGTAAATGTAAGAATTTATTAAATCGTTTTAGTAAATGTCGGATTTTGTCAAAGTGGAATGGCTACTTTTTGGATTAAAATAGTGTAAATCAGTTACTTAAACTTGTGTTTAGAAGGTTTTATACCCTGTCCACAAGGGGGTCTTAAATTAACGGGCAAGAATGGATTGTTTTTTACTTTTTCTGGATTTTATAGCCAATTCCTTCTCCCGGTTTGGACACTGAGTTGTCAAAGAATCTTTCTTTTAGAGTAAGTTATCAAAATATTTAAAAACGACTTCTATGGTTTTATTCTGGGTATCAACTTTCTTTTTTATTTTGTCAATTTCAAAACGTAATTCGTGTTGTCTGTCAAAAGTCGCCTTAGTTGTAAAACACGAACTAACTGAATATTTATGTGAATTGCTTTTTCGCTTTTTAAAAAGCTGGCTAACATTACTGCTCCATGCTCTGTGAAAACATTAGGCAAAACTGCGGAATATTTCACGCTCTTTTAATGTTCAAATTGGTGTATGATCTGGTCCTTTTCATTCAATAATTCTCAATTCGCGAATTTGATGAGGACTTACTTGTATGATTGGTGAGTTATTGAATTCTCATCCGGGATTCATGAAGTTCATTAAGGGAGTGATTGAAAAATAATTAAATAAGCGATTTGATTCAATACCAATCTACCTAAGATTTGATATCTATCACAGTTATTCGCATTTAAGTGTACGAAGTTATTTGATATTGTCTTTTTCGCCGATGGCTTCAACACTTCTAATCATTTGCTTAACTTTCATAAAGACGCTCTTTTCATTGACATAAATCTTTAGAAAAAATAGTATGCTTTCTGTAGAAAGAACATCTAAAAACAAATACTCATTACCAAAATCAATTAAACCTGGTTTGTCATTCAGCATTATCAAATTTTGTAACATTACTTTCCAGATCAACTGATTTTTCAAAAAAACCAATTGAACTTACTGCTTTAAAAGTAATTTTCTTAGGAATAAATTCACCCAGTTCATTTTTTTTGGATTGCATAATCGATCTGAAATTCTGTTTCTTCGGCAACAACCATTTCTTTTAATTTAATTCTTTTCACTTCACCTGCCATTAGGGTTACTTTTTCATCCAAAATTATCCTCATTTTTTTCTCGTGTTAGTTTTATTAATTACTCTGTAACCAAAGTAAATTCTATAAACTCAATTAAAGGTGTTTATAAAGGTTATTAATTACTGTGGAGAATTTTCCTCGGCCTGGCATCACGTTCGTTGTGATTATTAAGTAATTTGATCTTCTGAATTAGATAGGTACATTTAAGATCGGAGAGAAAGGGGTTGTTAAGTTCGATTTTGAGGTTAATTTTAATTAGTTCAATAGAAGTGCGCATAATTGGCCGAAGTTAATCCATTAATTCATATTAATTTAATCAGAATTTAAAAGTTCTCACAAAGACGATTACTAATAAAGAGTGAGGAGTGCTTAAGGAGATTGTAACGTGATCGGTTTGAGGAATTAATTGCCCATAAATTTTCGGCACGATTTTATACAGCTTCCTACCTTTCTGTTTTCAATAATTTTGTTTAGTGTAATAACGCTTGTATGTATCGTAATTAAAGGGCTACAGAGTTCCATATTCTGCAACCAAGACATACATGAAAATAAAATGGAATAAATAGCCAATACCCCATAATATAGTATACCTTCATTAAATTAAGTGATCTTAAATCTTGAACTTACGAAGAATTAAATAATAGAGTGGTATTTCTAAAATACGTTCTACAATTTCTATAAAATGAAAGCTAAACAACCAGGTACTCTCACAGTGTTACAAAAGCATAAAGCAGAGAAGCAGATATTAGAAGATATTATCAAAGAAAAAACCGTAGAATTAATTCTTGCTAGGAAAGAAATTGCTTCCAGAAAACGGGAGGAAGTAAAACGCATGACACAATTCAGTATCGCCAGAACAGAACTTGCTTTTCAAAACAAAGAAAAAGGAAAACGTGCCGCTGAGTTAATTATTGCGAATATAGAACTTGGCTTTCAAAAAAGAGAAAAAGCAAAACGGGCAGCTGAATTAATCATTGCTAACAAGGAGCTCATATTTCAAAATCGGGAAAAAGGAAAACGTTCGGATGAACTGATTATCGCGAATATTGAACTAGCCTTTCAAACTCAGGAAAAATCAAAACGCGCTGCAGAGCTTATTATTGCTAACAAGGAACACTCATTTCAAAGTCAAGAGAAAGAAAAAAGAGCCGCTGAATTGGGCATTGCTAATAAGGAACTTGCGTTTCAAAATGTAGAAAAGGAAAAAAGGGCAGCGGAATTGATCGTTACTAACATTGAACTTCACCAATCTGAGAAGTCACTACAGAGTAGTTTAAAGGAAATTTCCTATTATAAATATTCATTGGATGAATCAGCGATAATAGCTATTACCGACCAAAAGGGAATTATTAAAAAGGTAAACAGTAATTTTTGTAAAATATCGAAGTACAGTGAGAAAGAGTTAATAGGACAAGATCATCGTATTATCAATTCCGGGTATCATCCTAAGGAATTTATAAGCGAATTGTGGGCAACAATTGCCAATGGAAAAATATGGAAGGGCACATTAAAGAATATAGCTAAGGATGGGAAACATTACTGGGTGGACACTACAATTGTTCCATTTTTAAATGAACAAGGTAAGCCTTATCAATATCTTGCCATTAGAGTAGACATTACTGATCGTAAAGAATCTGAGGGATATCTCACACAACGTACTTCCGAGTTGGAGATCGTTAACAAAGAACTCGCCTTTCAAAATGAAGAAAAGGAGAAACGTTCGGCGGAGTTAATTATAGCTAATGAAGAACTCGTTTTTCAAAACGGAGAAAAAGAAAAAAGAGCCGCCGAGTTAGGCATTGCTAATACTGAACTCTTATTTCAAAATGCTGAAAAGGGAAAACGCTCTGCTGAACTCGTTATAGCAAATAAGGAACTTGCTTACCAGAACGAAGAAAAAGGTAAACGGTCTGCTGAGTTATTAATAGCCAATGAAGAACTTGCTTTTCAGAACGATGAAAAGGGTAAGCGTTCAGCGGAACTAAGTATCGCTAATAAGGAACTTGCTTACCAGAACGAAGAAAAAGGTAAACGGTCTGCTGAGTTATTAATAGCCAATGAAGAGCTCATTTTTCAAAATGCTGAAAAAGAAAAAAGAGCGGCAGAATTAATTATTGCAAATGAAGAACTTGCTTTTCAGAATGAGCAAAAAGGTAAACGCTCTGCTGAGTTGATTTTAGCGAATGAAGAACTCGCTTATCAAAATGAAGAAAAAGGCAAAAGGGCCGCAGAGTTAATTATTGCGAATGTAGAACTTGCTTATCAAAACGAAGAAAAAGAGAAAAGAGCTACAGAATTAAGTATGGTTAACAAGGAACTTGAACAGTTTGCCTATATAGCCTCGCATGACCTCCAACAGCCCCTCCGAACTGTATTGAACTACATGGGCTTATTTGAACAAAAATACATTATGCTTTTAGATGAAAATGCTCTTAAGTATATTAGCTCAGTTAATAACGCTACTAAAAGAATGAGCCTTCTGATCAAATCTCTTTTGATATTTTCACAGTTGGGTCACAATAGAAAGCTTGACTTTGTTGATTGCAAAAAGGTGATTGATAATGTGATTGAAGACCTTGAAATTCTTATTAACACGACTAACTCTAGTATTGAAGTAACAGAAATGCCGTGTTTAAATATTTACGAAACGGAAATGCGTCAATTATTCCAAAACCTGATCACGAATGCCATTAAATTCCAAAAACCTGGCGTACAACCTAAAATTAGAATAACAGTGGAAGAGCTAGGTGGCAAATTTAAATTTTCGGTAAGTGATAATGGAATAGGAATTGAGCCTGTTCATTTTGAAAAGGTATTCGATATTTTCCAACGTTTAAACGGTAACAAAGAGTATGAGGGAAGCGGCATAGGTCTTGCCAACTGCAAAAAAATAGTTCAACTGCACCAGGGCGAAATTTGGCTGGATTCAGTACCTGATGAAGGCAGCCGGTTTCATTTTACAATACCAAATTTAACGAAATGATAAAGAAATTAAATTGCATCATGCTAGTGGATGATGATGAGGATGATAATTTTTTTCATGAAACGGAAATCATAGAGAATCATCTCGCTTCTACGGTCCTGGTCGAGGACTCCGGAAAAAAAGCGTTGGATTATTTAAAATCCAGTAAAGAACCGCATTGTGACTTAATCTTTTTGGATATTAATATGCCGGGAATGAGTGGCTGGGAGTTTCTGGATGAGTACAACAAACTGGATGGTGAACTGCAAAGAAGGGCCATGATCTTTATGCTTTCTACCTCAGAAAATCCTGCGGATGCTGAAAGAGCGAAAAACTGGAGTTTCGTATCGGATTATATAACGAAGCCTCTGACTAAAGAGGTAATTGTAGGTATTATTTCTAAATATTTCAACTGATTTTCCGATTATTCATATACCCCAAAATGCGATAATTCCCTTCAGTACCCCACTATTCCGTTATCCCACTATTTTACGAAAAACCAAATGAGGTTACTACGATTGGGTAGCAGGTCATTAACGTTTGTATCTACCGTATGGCATTGATTTGTTATGTATATAACTGTAATGAGCCAGGATTGAATCCACATTAGATTTCACCACCATTAAAGAATCTAAATTATGAACGAAAAACTCAGTTCCGAAGCTTCTATTACCATAGATGCTTCCACCGCAGATGTTTGGAACGCAATTACGACTCCTCATCTGATAAAGAAATACTTAATGGGAACTGATGTAACATCCGACTGGAAGGAAGGGAGCGCCATCACCTATAAAGGCGAATACAAGGGGAAAGCATATCATGACAAAGGCATAATTAAAAAAATTGAACCGGGAAAAATTTTTCAAAGCACCTATTGGAGTTCGGTAGGTGGCAAAGAGGATAAACCGGAAAACTATAACCTGGTAACCTATCAGTTAACCCCGCTTGAAGGTAAGACCGCCGTGCTTCTCACCCAGGACAATGTATTATCAGAAAAGGAAAAAAGCCATGTAACAGATAATTGGAACTCTGTGCTGCAAAAATTAAAAGAAGTAGTTGAGACTAAATAATCATTGATTTTTTAAAAGAGTATTAATCATCTAAAACAAAAAAACATGACAACTCCAACAAATCAAAACAAAACAGAAGGAACAAAAGTAACTTCTGAAGAAACACAAAAAAGAATTACTGCACACAAACAAACGGCAACGCATTTACAAGCAGCGGCACAGCATCATTTAGATGCAGCGAAGCACCAGGAAAGTAACAGTAAGGAAAATGCTACGAAAAGCAACGTTAGTGCTCAGGAAAAGCTGACTCTTGCCAATGAAGCGCAAAAGGAACACACGAAGCATTATGCTTCTGACACCAAAAAGTAAAACGAATGAAAGCATCACTTAAACCTGGTGCTTTCATTTTTTAATATCCAGCATTCCCTATGAAAACAGAAGACGAACTGAATAAGAACATTCTCAAAATTACAGCAACAATTACCAAGAAATTTCCGGAATTGGTAAAGTATATAGAGGAAATGCCTGTCAAAATCAGTTATACAGGTGGTGATGAGGTTAAGGTCAAACATCTTGAAAAATACTATAATTCATTAGAAGCGATATTAAAGAAATATTCTATAGATCATACGGCGCAAAATAATACTAAACTTTTTCAAAAATGAAAAATAAAATAAAATGGTCAATAGATAAGGCCCACACTGAAATTGCATTTAAGGTAAAACATCTCATGATTGTCAATGTTAAAGGCTCCTTCAAAATATTTGATGCAAGTATTTATACAACTGAGAAAGATTTTACAAGTGCTGAAATTGATCTTTGGATAGATAGCTCTTCTATAGCTACCGGAGATGAAAAACGGGATGAACACCTTAAGGGTACAGATTTTTTTGATGTTAAGAACCATAAGCAAATAACTTTTACATCAAGATCAATTGGGAAAAAGGGAGCTGATGGTATTCATGAATTGTGGGGTGAATTAACTATTAAAGGAATTACCAGGAATATAAAACTAGATGTGGAGTTTGGAGGAATTGCAAAAGATCCCAATGGTATTGAAAAAGCGGGATTTACGCTTTCTGGAAAGATCAAAAGAGGGGATTGGGAGCTTTATTGGAATTCAACTTTGGAGGCAGGCGGTTTGCTTGTTAGCGATGAGATAATTATTTCATGCGAAATTGAGCTTATTAATTCTGGTAATAAAGATCTTACCATAGAATTGGAAACTTCATTTGATAATGAGGTTGGTCGATAAAATGTTTCAGGAATGAAAATTAATTTGTAATACACGAATAATGAAAAATTTAGCAAAAGAAAAACCCGAACTACAACCTAATCCAGAGACTAATCCCATTCGGCCTAGATCTCCCGAAATAAGTCCTGAAACGGAAAGAACAAGAACATCTCCGGTTTTACCTGAGATAAAGCCCTCCATCAAACCTGAAATAGGTTAACGTTATCTAGTCAAAAAATCGAATACGGGTTATGAAAATAATAAGTTATATAAATATGAGGATATTTTAAAGTATGTGTTTTTCAACAACAGCTAGTTTTGCAGCAGGTACTCTTCTAACAACGATTGGGGCGGCTTG
>JAYSYG010000465.1:0-4164 GCA_043716685.1 Sphingobacteriaceae bacterium
TTGTATCCGCGGGCAAGTAATCCAAGAATAACCCCTGTCAACCCGTCTCCGCTACCACCCTTTGCCAGTCCGGCATTTCCACTTGAATTAAAAAATACGTTGCCGTCCGGCATACAAATAGCACTGTGCGCTCCTTTCAAAATTAAAATACAGTTGTATTTCAGTGAAAAATGTTTCGCCGCTTTTAAACGTTCAAAATCATCAATATGTTTTTCAGTGAGACGTTCAAATTCTTTTGGGTGCGGTGTCAGAATAGTGCCAGGCTGTAAAAAATTCAACCAGGTTTTATTTTCAGAAAGAATATTCAAACCGTCGGCGTCAATAATAAGTTTTCCTTTATAGTAGTGTAGAATTTTTTTTAAAGTGGTTTGTGTGTCTTCGTGTAATCCAACGCCGGGACCAAAACCTATGGCATCATATTTTTCAGGTGTTTCAATTTCTGAAATGTGTTCGGGGTTGGGATCTTCACTGCTCATTGCTTCGGGCAGGCTATTCAGTAAAGCGTTTAATGTTTCTTTATTTGAATGTAAAGTCAATAATCCCGCTCCACTTCTAAGACAAGCTTTTGAAGCAATAATAGCAGCGCCGCTTTTACTTTTGCTTCCGGCCAATAAAAGTGCGTGACCAAAATTACCTTTGTGAGAGAATTTAGAACGTGGTTTTAGTAAGGAAGAAATGTCTTCTTTGGTGATGTAATGAAATGAGGAGGATTGAGAATCAATTCCTTTTTCGTGGAGGCCAATATCGAGGATCTCAAATTCCGGAACAAAATTTTTATTTTCGGAAAACAGGAAAGCAAGTTTTGGAAGTTGAAAGGTGAGTGTTAAGGTAGAGTGAATAATGGATGTGTTTTCCGAAGAACTTTTATCAGCATATAAACCACTCGGAACATCGATGCTGACAATTTTAGGAAATGCCAGGTTAATGAAGTCAACAACTTCCGCTAAAAATCCTTCTATAGGCTTATTTGTTCCGGTTCCTAAAAGGGCATCAACAAGTACCGCTTCTTTGCCCGATGTTTTTTCTTTCAATTCTTCCAGGTTTCTTATCTCTGAAATCCGTTCCGGAAATTTTTCTTTAAGTGAAACAAAATTCTGTTGCGCATCTTCACTGAACTTTTCTGTGTATTCAATCACGAAAGCGTATGCTGTAAACCCAAGTTCATTCAACTGCCGTGTAATGGCCAGACCGTCGCCACCGTTGTTACCTTTTCCGCAAACTACAAAAACAGTTTCTTCGGTTTCAATTAATTTTATAAGACGTTTCACGCAGGTTCTTGCCGCACGCTCCATGAGATCTATAGATTTTATAGGTTCATGTTCGATGGTAGATCGGTCTGCTTCTCTAATTTGTTCGGTGCTAAGAATCTTCATGAAATTTCGTGATATTTGGGAGTAAAGATAAACTTTTGGATTTAGGACCAGCCGGAGAATTTTAAATTAATCTCGTGATCTCAATCTGCTGATTCTAAAATTCCCGGACAAAATTTATGCAGGAAAATTTTTAATCGAAAGAATTCTTCGAAGCTCTGCTTCGGGATTAACTCATTATTTTGAGACACGATCCTATAGCTATCGGATTCACGAATTAACACGAATGAATTTTGTTAGTAAAAAATGCTTATCCGAAACAAACCAAATTAATCGCACTTGTCGCATTTCTCGTCTTTCTTTTTTTTAGGTTTAATAAACTTAAATCCTAAATAAGTAACTGCTACACCAAGTAAAATATAGACTATAACCTGCTGTATCATTAGTTTTTAAGTACAGGTAATAAAATGGAAGAAGCCGCATTCGTGCTGTGATACACTTTAATATCACAGGGAATAAAGTCTTTATCTGAACATTTGTAAATATCCAAAAACTGTTGTGGATTCCTGTCGAATATAGGAAACCAGCTACTTTGCACCTGGATCATTAATCTGTGGCCCTTGAGAAAAGTATGTGACACATCGGGCAAGGTAAATTTTACTGTTTCAATTTTACCAGGATCAAATGGTTCTGGTTTTTCAAAACTGTTCCTGTATTTGCCGCGCATAATTTCTCCGCGTACTAACATCTGATAACCTGCCATTTCCACTTCATTTTTTGCACCTTTGCAACATGTGGTGCTGTCATAAGAAAAATTGTCGGGAAATACATCAATAATTTTTACTACAAAATCAGCATCGGTGCTGCTGAGGCTTACTTTAAGGTCTGCAACAACAGGACCGGCAAGCGTGAGATCATTTGCCAGTATTTCTGTTTCGTATATTAAAACATCCGGACGCCTTGCGGCAAAACGCTGGTCATCTATCATATATTCACGGGTGCGTCTTAGGTGAACACCGTCTGCATAAGGAACAGGTTTAGCAGGATCGCTTGTATATTTTGAAAATGAATGTATTGAAGTTGGCGGAGAAAAAGATAACGAATGATCTGCGTCAAAATAAATTGGTTTATACTCAACATTTTTAGAAGGCCAGGAATCAAATGTTCTCCATTTATTTTCGCCCGTAAAAAAGATGGTGGCTTCCGCAATGAATTTTTCATCACCTTTACTTTTTAAGTAATAATTAAAAAAAGGCACTTCAAGATTCTCGTGATAATAGAAAGATGTTTTGCTTCCGAAGCGCACATTTCCAAAATAACTGCCGTCAGACCGGTGCCAGCCCCCATGATACCAGGGACCCATCACCAGCTTGTTATTTGTAGAAGGCGATTGTTTTTCGATGGCCTTGTATAAATTGTAAGCGCCGTAACAATCTTCTGCGTCAAAATTACCGCCTACAACTAAAATAGCAGGTTTAATGTTTTTTGCAACGCGCCTTGCGTCCCTGTTTTTCCAGAATTCATCGTAATTGGGATGACTGATAAGATCGTTCCAGAACTGAATACTATCACCCATTAGTTGTGTGAGATTTTTTACCGCACCCTGCTTCAGAAAAAAACGATAATTATCTTTTTCGGCAAAGGCATAGCCTTTGGCGTTTAGTTTAGTTGGTTTCGGACGCGGCTTACCAAAACCGGAATAAAAAGAAAAAGCATCTGCAAGGGCAAAAGCACCGTTATGATGAAAGTCGTCACCTAAAAACCATTCTGTTACAGGCGCCTGCGGACTAACCGCTTTAAGAGCGGGATGCCCACTCAGTGCTGCCATTGTGCTGTAGAAGCCCGGGTAAGAGATGCCGCAGACACCCACGTTGCCATTGTTTCCGGGGATATTTTTTATCAGCCAGTCAATTGCATCATAGCTATCGCTTGCTTCGTCTATGTCGTTCTTTGATTTTTTATGCTCAATATATGGCCGTACATCTACAAAATTTCCCTCGCTCATGTAACAACCACGCACATCCTGTATTACAATGATATAATGCTCTTTTACATAGTGCGAATAATGCGAAATAAGATAAGGGGAAAATCTGTTCCCATAAGGGCTAAGGGAGTAGGGGGTACGGACCATTAAAAAAGGATGTTTTTCAGAATTATCCTTTGGCGCGTAAATAGCTGTAAAAAGCTTTATCCCATCGCGCATGGGGATAGGAATTTCCTGTTTTGTATAATTCTGAGCCAGCCAGGTAGTATCGACAACCTGTGCTTGTGTCAGCAGGAGTGTGCTTAAGAAAAATCCTAAAAATAATTTACACATAGATCAGGTGTTTGTCAATATTACAGGTAAAAGTAAGGGTTTTTTGATTAACAATTAACGGTTTAAAACATTGCCCTTAGCGCACTAAAATGTGGGTTCAATCCCTCTATATTTAAAAGATAATGGCCGCAGAAAAAAAGAACAAATTCAGAGGAGGCGATACTGCCGAAACGCTGGTGGAGATCGACGAAAAATCGATTGAACGAAATGATATTGAGGATATCGAAAAGAAACCGAGTGAGCGGAAGAACAAACCGAAAACGATCCCAAAACCTGCAGAGTCTAAGGCCGCAGATTCTAAAGCCGCGCCTGCAATATCACCTGTTAAACAAAAGATCAGTCTCGCCAAACGTTTTGAGCAATTTCTTGTTTTTTATAACGATGAGCGCACCCAGAAAATTATCGGTTTACTGCTAATCCTTTTTTCCGTTTATTTATCCATTGCCTTTGTTTCCTATTTTTCAAGCTGGGATGTAGACCAGGACAAGGTGCTCGGGAACAGGGCAGACCTGTTTCTGCCTGAAACAAAAGTAAAGA
>JAYSYG010000466.1:0-4137 GCA_043716685.1 Sphingobacteriaceae bacterium
GGCCGTCCGGGTATACCGGGTTCTACCTTGTAAATATCCTGACCGCCGTCACCTCCCTTTTTGTATGAAGAATAATATGCGACTTTTCCATCTGCACTAACCGTGAAGTAATTATCGTCGTTAGTTGTATTTATAGGCGGGCCAAGATTGTAAGGGCCTTGCCAGTCTCCATTAATAAAGTCGGAGCGAAAAATATCGTAGCCGCCAAGGCTGTTTTTATTATTGGACGAAAAAAAGAGTATTCTCCCGTCCGAAGTAACAAAGGGTGCATCTTCGTCATATTTTGAATTGATCTCAGGCCCAAGATTGGTAATGTTGGTCCACATATTATCCTTTATTCGTTCCGCTGAGTAGAGGTCTTTTCCACCAAAACCGCCTTTGCGTTCGCTTGCGAAAATTATTTTATCTTCGTTTGGAATGAAGCAAGCTGAGCCGTCCCATTCAGGGCTGTTCAATTTGATTTGTAAAACCGGCAGACTCCATTTTGATCCGCTTAATTCCGAAAGGTAAAGATCACCCTTGCCCTCGCCCCTGTTTCTGTACATGAAAAGTTCTGTTGCATCTGAATTTAAGCTCACCGCTGCATCGTGTGTATTTGTATTAAGGTCGTTCAGGCCAACTGGTTCGCTCCAGAGGGTATCATTTATCTTTTTAGAAATAAAAATATCTTCATAATACAATTCCACATTCTCTATGTTGCGTATTTTACTGCCTTTTACCGTTTGTTTGCCACCTTTGGCTTTTGGCCCCCGATAGGTGTAAATAAGTAATTCTCCATTGGAAGGTATGAGCGGACAATACTCATCTGCTTTTGTATTCACGGGCGGTCCTAAATTTGTTATTCTTACAAAACTCTTTTTTTCTTTCAGGTCAAGTATATTATAACAGTGCTGGAGGCTTAAATTTATTTCATTTAAAAATTTATCGTCCTTCAAGCCTTTTTTCTGTTCGATTTCCAAAGCCTTACTAAAATAGAAGATGGCAGAATCTATGCTTTCGTTTTTTACAAACGCATACGCCATATTAAAGTTATAGCCGTTTATCTCATTCACTTTATTTCGTAATGCTGCCAGAAGTGGAATAGATTTTTGCTTGTTATCAGGGTCGTGTGAATAACATATCCCTTTTAAATAATTAAGATATACCTGATCCTTTTCACTTATGTTTTCAAACAATTCAAGTGCTTCGAGGTATTGCGATTGAAGGAATTTTACTCTTCCTTCCTTAAGCAACTTAAGATCCGGAGACTTGAGTCCAACGCTTGCGCTCTCAAATAAAAATTCGTCTACCTGCGCTGTAAGATTGAGTTTAAAAAGAAAAAATAAACATAAAAGCAGTAGTGTGTTTACACGTAATTTAATGTTTGCCATATTTATAATCAGGAGGTATTTTATTATCTGTCCAAATTTAGCTGAAATCAATCCGGCTTTAAACCCATATTACGTTAAACTTATCAAAAGATGACTGATGAAAACGCAAAAATACCCGACAAAACCCGGTTTTATTGCGATGAATTAATACTAAATGATGGGTTTCTTATCAAAATAGTAACCTATGTTTAACCTTGTATTCGAAAACCCCTATCCTGAAATTGAATTTCCATGAATTATTAAAAGGGTGGTTTGAATGAGTGAATAACTTTGAAACCACCTTTTAGTCCTCTAATTTTACTAATAATACACAACCACGCATTTGAATGTGTTTATGTATCACTAAACAAAAAACAATTTAGCATGAAAAATCTTTTCAAAACGTTATCTCTTATTGGTCTGTCGCTGAGTTTGAGTATAAACGCCCAAACCAGTTCCAATAAAGCTAAATCCCAGCAAGGTGTGCCCGCTGCATCAGTAAATAACGACTATAAATCGTCTTATCTTGCTAATCAGGATTATCTTTCTGCTAGTTCGGTGAGTGTATATAAGAACTTCTTTGGAGATTCTTTAAAAGGCTTTGATGAAAATAAAGCGAAAACTAAGCTTCTTGCGCAAGGTGTTGCCGGTGCGGAGCTTCAGGGCCACATATTTCACCTAAAACGTGTTTATATCAACAATAAGTACGGAATTGGACCAAAATATGATTATATAACTGGAAATAAACCTTCGGCATCAGGCACAATAAATACTCAAAACCCGAAAGGAAAACCAATAGGCGGTGGCAATACGATTAATGTTGCGCCCTGTGTAAACGAAGATTTTGAAGCATCTGCTCCGGGGGTGTATACAAGTTCTACAGGAGTTAATGGTTGGACTGTACAAAGCCGCACCCAGGATGGGTCTTGCGCACCTTCTGGTTGGACAGCGGGAAGTTCAGTTTTTTCTCTAGTGGCTACGCCTATTCTTGCATGGGGGTCTCTTGGCAGTGTTATGGGGGTTATTCCCAATTCACCTCTCGGCGGTACTGTTGTTGCTCAGTTAAACGATCATCAAACAGGAGATTATGACCAAACACGGTTGTCACAGACTTTTCCGGTTACTTCGGCCAATACCTTGTTTCAATTTGCGTATGCAGGTTACTGGGAAGATGCCGGATCTTCTCACCCGTGTTGCCCTACCAGTGCTGCCCAGCCAGGGTTTAGCGTGAAGATGTATGATTGTACCAATAGTTTGTTAACCTGTTCCAATCTTAGTCTTAATCCCGGTTCAGGCTGTCAAAGTGGTGGAGTTACTTTTAGCGTAGCACCCTCTGGCGCATACTGGACTAACTGGCAGGTAAAATACATTGATCTAACTCCCTATATTGGAACGTGTGTAACTATTGAGTTTATTCAATCAGATTGCGCTTATGGTGGTCATTTCGGTTCTTGTTTAATTGATGCAAGGTGTGGTGGCCAGCTTATTGGTCAAGGATTGGGCGGCCCTGGTGGAAATATCGGTGGTCCTGTAAGCTTTTGCGCTGGCGCTAACATGGCTCAAATCACTGCTCCAATTGGTTATCAAACTTACCAATGGTTTGCTCCGGGTACAGGAAGTATCGCACCTCCTCAGGGAACCATGTCTACTATTAGTATCAGTAATCCGCTTCCGGGCAGTGTTTATACGGTACAGCTCGTTGCTGCTTCCGGCTGTGTTTTTACATCAACAAATGCCATTGCATTTTCAACAATAACCATTGCAGGGATAGGTTCATTCTCTACATGCCCCGGCGGTGCCAGTGGTTCTGCTACCGTTCAGGGGAATGGAAGCGGTACGGGCTATAATTACACCTGGATAAACGCCTTGAATTCGGCCACGGTTGGTACAACAGCCATAGTCAATAATCTCGGGCCGGGCACCTATAGTATTGTTCTTACAGCATTTGGTTCCGCCGGCTGCGGTTCTGCCGTTGCAACCGTCACGGTGAACAACGCGCCGCCGGGAATTATTTCTTTATTAAAACCATATTGTTCTAACGAAGCTTATCTCACTACTACTGGTGGTTCGAACTTTCATTGGTATAATGGTTTAACTCCGATTACCCCAAGTTTAGGTGGAAATAACGCAAATTATACAGTTACAGCCCCTTCAAACGGGGCCATATATTGGTTATCTTATCTTTCTCCGCAGGGATGCCAGGATTCAGTCAAGTATACCTTGATTGCTTCGCAGCCCGGGTTAATTCAGATACCTGCACCCAATCTCATTTGTCCAAACGCCAACAACGGTATAGCGCAAATTAATTTGTCGCCTGCCCCCGGTGCACCTTCCGGATTAAATTCTTACTCTGTTTATGCAGTAGGTACAACACCGGCATATACCTCATCGCTCTATCCTACTGCGTCTAATACTTATACATTTGGGGGTCTGCAGGCAGGTTCGTATAGTGTAAGTGTATTCGATGGATCCTGTAAATACAGCATGCCCTTTAGTATAGCGCCTCTCCTATTTAATTTTAGCATTACACCAGCAAGTTCCACACTATGTCCTGGTAATAGTGTTCAGGCAGCTATAGTCTTTACCGGATCTCCGCCTTCGCTTGGGCAGTACACCTATTCCTGGTCACCTACAACATTTCTTTTTGGGGGCAATGCCCAGAACGCAATCGTAACACCTGTTATGCCGGTGGGTACACAAAGTCTTATCGTATATAGTGTGATAGTTACACCAACCCTGGTTGCATGTCCTATTACTAAAACTGTCGGGATTTTGGCTGTAAACCCAC
>JAYSYG010000467.1:0-4132 GCA_043716685.1 Sphingobacteriaceae bacterium
CTGACTGTAGGCCCAATCATTATTAAAGTAGGTTGCAACCCGCCCCTGATCTTTAGTGGAAATCCAACTTGGCTTTTCTTCCAGAGATGGAACTTGCGACGGCAGGTTTCGTGAACCGTCATCAAAACCAAATTTGTCGTATTTACCACCCGAGTAAATAATTTTTGTCTTTCCAGTAGTTATTGCGTTGTAGCCCGCCCCCACACTTAGAGAAATAAAATTTTTCTCAGGAATACTTTTTGTGCTTATTTGCACTATTCCACCGGCAAACTCTGCTGGCATATCAGGAGTTGCGGTTTTATTGATTACAATATTGTCGAGCATATTGGAAGGAAACAGGTCAAAAGAAAATGCTTTTTTGTCTGGTTCTGTGCTTGGAAGGGGCGAGCCATTAAGATAAGAGGCGTTATAACGTTCATTCAACCCGCGGATAATAACGAATTTATCATCCTGAATGGTAACTCCACTAATTCGTTTTAACACATCGCTAGTAGTTCTGTCAGGTGAACGTTTAATCGTTTCCGCACTTATCCCATCACTTACACTCGCGTTATTTTTTTGCTGCAAAACAAGTGCCGTGTTATTTTCTTTATTCAATGTTACAATCACTTCTACCTCCTGCAAATCAGCAGAGGAAGACGCTTCCAGTACAACGTTTATATCTGTTATATCATTTGCGGCAACAACAACGCCGCCAATTTTTTTAGTAGTATATGAAATATAACTAACAATAAGTGTCACTTTCCCGGCAGGAACATTATTAATTGAGAATTTCCCGTCAAAATCTGCCGAAGCCCCGCGTGATGTTCCTTCAACTAAAATGGTAGCGCCGGGAAGTGTTTCGCCTGTTTTAGAATCAAGTATAGTCCCGGAGATGCGGCCCGTTTGGGCATGTAATAACGTTGTAAGAAATAAGAGTGTGAGAATTGTCCAATACTTTTGCATGCTGTAGATTTTATGCTGCAAAAAAAGCAATCTAAAATTATTCTTACTTAAATTTGATGTTACCAAAAGATTAACATAATTGTTGTTATAGGGAAATAACTTAATAATAAGTTAACTTTGAAGCGCCTGTGTTTTTGTTAATTTTGTCATATAAATTTATAATATGAGTAATTCAGCGTTTAAGATATTGTTAGTGGATGATGAGCCGGATATTGTTGAGTTTCTTGGCTATAATTTAAAAAAGGAAGGATACGAGATTTTAACTGCTAATAACGGTAAAGATGCTATAGAAATTGCGAAAAGAGAACTCCCTCACCTGATAGTGCTGGATGTTATGATGCCTGATATGGACGGGATAGAGACCTGTCGCGAGATCAGAGAACAAAAAGGCCTGCAGGATGTATTGATTGCTTTTTTAACCGCCCGAAGTGAGGATTACACGCAGATCGCAGGTTTTGAAGTGGGTGCAGACGATTATATTACAAAGCCAATAAAGCCCCGCGTTTTTATTAGCAGGGTTAAAGCTTTATTAAGAAGGTTACAAAATGCTGCTAGTTCAGAGTCGAATGTTGAGTTTGGCGATGTACGTATAGATAAAGAAAAGCACTCCGTGTTTAAAAATGAAGTGGAAATTGCTTTGCCAAAAAAAGAGTTCAAGCTGTTTGCGCTTTTAAGCAGTAAGCCGGGCAAGGTATTTACACGCGAATTTATTCTCGATCAGGTTTGGGGAGATGAAGTGGTTGTGGGTGATCGCACTATTGACGTGCACATTCGGAAGCTTCGCGAAAAAATCGGTGATGAATATTTTAAGACCGTTAAAGGTGTAGGATATAAATTTGAATTTTAAAAAATTAAGTCTTATTGAATACTTCTTCCGGTAATTTTCTGTGGCCGGATTTTACTTTCAGGCGTTTCAACAATTGTACTATATTTGTTATAAAGTGATTCGGATTTTTTTGAATTACGCATCTAAGACTGTAACAAATTAAAAATTGTAAATGCCTGATAGAACAAAGGAATTCTTTGCAAACAAAAAGCTTGTTGGTTTAATTCTTGCGTTTTGCGCATCCTTTTGTGTTTTCCCGACTTTTTTTGAAGTAGAAATTTTCCCTGTCCCTTCTTCCGGCCCTTCCTGGCTGACCCTCGATCCTTCCTGGCAAATAACCCTTAGTAAGGTAAATCTTGACAATTTAACCTGGGGAAAAGATTTTGTCCTTACCTATGGCCCCCTTTCTTATTTATCTACACGAGTTGGATGGGGAATAAGCAAATACCACTTCATTTTATTTGATCTTTTTATTGCATTTAATTTTTTCTATATTTTTTTTGTGAGTTATATAAAAAGTAACAACAGGAAAATTACAAGCCTTCTCATTATTATAACAAGTGTTCTCATTCCTTCTTATTACGGTTCTGGCACAGCACTGCTACTCTTTATATTTCTTATTTTTTGGATCAGGCAAAGTCTCGAACAAGAGAAACTCCTTCACTATTTTATGCAGACAGTGATTATTGTCCTGGCCTTTTATATAAAATTTAATACAGGACTTATAGCATGCGTTGTTTTTTTTGCTGCCTTAATATATAAAGCTGTAGTTACGGGTGAAAATAAGCTACGTCTTTTAGCATACTTTACAGCTCCTGTTATTACTATAATGCTTCTTGCAAAGATCCTTAATGTAGAGCTGATCGGTTACCTGGCTGGCGGTATGGAACTTGTGAGTGGTTACAATGAAATTATGTACCTGGAAGAACCCTACAGAAATGAATTTCTCTTTTCGCTAATATTTATTTTCCTGACCTTATCTATCCTCTTATTTAAAACGTATCGTGAAAGGAAAGTACGCGTTAAAAACCCCTTTATTATTTTTTTATTTTCCGTTTCAATTTTCATATTATACAAACAAGCTTTTACCAGAGCGGATATTGATCATATTCTTGAGTTTTATAATTACGTATTGCTTTTAATTCTCTGTCTCCAGGATTTTCACTATAATCAGGTTGGCAAAAACACAAATGGAATTATTATTGCCGTGGTTTTTATAGCAATTTTTTTCGCAAAAAAACGGGATGAGCATCTGGTTCTTTATAAAGTGTGGGGATTGAAAAAAGACTACTTTAGGGGTTTAATCCACAAAACAAATACATCCGGGTTCTATTTGTTCCCGAATAATAACCAGATTCCTCAAAGGATAAAAAATAAAATTGGAGCCAACGGAATAGATATTTATCCATGGAATACGCATCTTTTGATTGAAAATAAATTAAACTATTCGCCACGCCCCGTTTTTCAATCGTATACTGCTTACACACCCTTCCTGGAGAATCTGAATTTTAACTTTTACGTTTCTAAACGCGCTCCAAAATTCGTTATTTACGAATTCGACGCGATAGACGGGAGATACCCTTTGTTCGATGAATCTAAATTGAATCTTTTACTTTTGAAAAATTACTCCTGTGTAGATACGTTTAGTTTTGCAGGGAGACCTGTTTTAATTCTCAAAAAAAATGACACCATCAATGCCGAATTAAAATTCACCAGGTTAAAAGAATATGAAATTGATTCGAATGCGGTAATAAAGCCCGAAAAAAACAGATATTATGAAGTAGTTATATCTAATACGTTTAGCGGAAAATTTATGTCAGTCGTTGATCACGCGCCGAAGTTGTTTTTACAGATAACAACAAAAAATGGATTTCAGAGAAACTACAAAACGTCCAGAAAATTATTAGAAACTGGGATCTTTTCCACGGCGCATTTTAATTCAACACTCGACTTTTACAGGTTTATGAATACAGATAGCCTTACGAATGAAAATGAAATAATCAGTTATAGGATCATACGGGCAGATCCAACTTTATTTACAGGGAAAATGAGAGTGATCGAGTACAAAATTAATTAAACGCAGGAGGTGATAAAACGCTCCCATTTCTGAGTAACGGAGACAGCGTTTTTTTAGAATTTATATGTGTCCTTCCAGACCAAATATGAACGAACTTCTTAAAGACACAAGGGATCTTGCTCGGATTTGGGACTTGTGCTGTCACCTTCTTTCGGAAGCTCAAGTTGGCAGTACCTCAAAAATGAAATAAGAAAGCCCACCGTTTAAAGCGGGCTTTCTTGGATTTTACATTTGACCGCAAAGCTTGGCTGTTTTGCGACAGTCCGTAGCACATTTTTTGCTAT
>JAYSYG010000468.1:0-4129 GCA_043716685.1 Sphingobacteriaceae bacterium
ATACATGCCGCTCTTGCTGGCAGCATTGTTTATATAAGTGGCTTATGGGCCTATACTCTGCATAAACACACTGTTAAAGATGTGGAGAGGAGTATAGAACTGGCCCGGCTCCACAAAGAGGAAATACAGAATGAGATTCTCATGGAAACAAACATTAAACTTCAAAAAACTACAGAACTGGCAGACGAAGCCAACATCAGGTTAAAAGAAGAAATTGCCGAACGTGTAAGCAAATCAAACGAATTACAAAAATTAAACGAATATCTCGATCAATTTGCTTACGTAGTATCGCACGACTTGAAAGCTCCCTTAAGAGCAATAAATAACCTGTCTGCCTGGATAGAAGAAGATCTTGGTAATGGGGCCAGTGAGGACATAAAGAAAAATATGGGTATGCTCAGGGGTAGAGTGGGGCGCATGGAAGCACTTATAGCTGGCATTCTGGAATACTCCAGGGTGGGCAGGCAAGTCAATGCTATCGAAAAAATTGACGCAAGCAAATTAGTGAAGGAGACGGTTGATTTTCTTTCGCCTCCGGAAAGCTTTACCGTTACTGTACAAAATGACATGCCTGTAATTTATGCGGACAAAATAAAAATTCAGCAGGTTTTTTCTAATCTCATTAGCAATGCGGTTAAATACCACCATACTAAAAACGGACTGATTAAGATCGGCTGTAAAAGTGTAGATGATTACTATCATTTCTCTGTTACAGACGACGGTCCGGGAATTGCGCCCGAGTATCACAAAAAGGTTTTCGACATATTTCAAACCCTGCAGGCAAGGGATAAAATTGAGAGCACAGGTATCGGGCTCGCCATTGTAAAAAAGATCATTGAAGAGGGCGGGGGTACTATCTGGGTGGAGTCGGAACTGGGCCATGGCTCTTCATTTATTTTCTCATGGCCAAAGGAATTCAAAGAAATTTCAGTAAAGAAAAATGAGCATATTCCGGAAGAACAGCTTAAATAACCCGCAATAATAAACCAATAATAAAACACATCTCATATGAAAATTCAACAGAAAAAATTCTCTAAAACGAAAGGCTGGGAAACGCTGAGGAATGACCAGTTTGATTCCACCTTGTGTAATTTTGTATTGGTTTTTGGAAGCCGGGAAATTATTTCTGAAAAAGAAATTTTCAATTCTATCAAAAGTAATTACCCCAATGCCAATATTCTTTTGAACTCCACATCCGGAGAAATAATGGGTACCGAAGTAATGGATGACACAATTTCCATAACCGCTATCCTGTTCGAAAAAACAAAAATTTCGACTGCTGTTGCGCAAATTGATAAGCTAAAAAACAGTTATGAGGCAGGCAAACAGCTCGCTTCTGAACTTGCTCCTGAAGGATTGAAGTACGTTATGTTAATTTCTGATGGACAAAAAGTAAATGGTGATGAGCTGGTTTTGGGATTGCAGAAACACCTTCCTGCGGATACCATAATAACGGGAGGCCTGGCCGGGGATGGTGACAATTTTCAAAGAACTATAGTAGGACTAAATGAATCACCTTTGGAAGGTAGGATAGTGGCTGTTGGATTTTACGGCAGTGAGCTGGCGGTAACTTATGGGTGCGTGGGTGGCTGGGATGCCTTTGGACCGGAGAGATTGATTACAAAATCAGCTGGAAATGTATTATACGAGTTGGATGGAAAACCAGCTCTCGATATTTATAAAACTTACTTGGGGGAATACGCGAATGAGTTACCTAAATCGGGCTTAATGTTTCCGTTAAGTATCCGGACTGAAGGGACAAGCCATTCAATGGTAAGATCAATAATGGGCATAAACGAAGAGGAAAAAAGTTTAACATTTGGTGGCAATATGCCGGAAGGATCGCATGCTCTGCTTATGAACGCTAACTTTGATAAGTTGATTGAAGGGGCATCTGAGGCTGCACAAAACAGCATGAATAAAAGCACAAAGCAGCCGGATTTCGCCCTGATCATAAGCTGTATGGCAAGGAAACTTGTGTTAGATCAACGTGTGGAGGAAGAGGTGGATGTGGTCAGAGCCATTTACGGAGAAACAACCGCGATGACTGGTTTTTATTCTTATGGAGAAATAGCTCCTTCACTGAATTCTCTCAAATGCGAGTTACACAATCAAACAATGACTATCACAACATTTACAGAAAATTAAGCCATGCTAAACAAACTTTTACAACGCCAATTAGAAAAACACTTCGGAGGATTCGATAAAATTCCAGGGGATTGCGCGGCGGTTTTTAAAGCAATCAGTGATTCTTATGATCATTATGAAAAGGATCGTAATATGATTACCCGTTCAATGGAACTCAGTTCCATTGAAATGAGCGAACTGCACAATAAGCTCAAAAATGAAACCGCTGAAGCTGAAAAAGCTTCGGGTGATTTGGCAAAAATCAACAAGGAACTTGATCAATTTGCTTACGTGGTATCCCATGATCTTAAAGCTCCCCTCAGAGCAATTAATAATTTATCCAGTTGGATCGAAGAAGATCTTGGACCTGATGCAAACGAAGATGTAAAAAAGAACATGCAGCTGCTCCGGGGAAGGGTAGGTCGCATGGAGTCATTGATTGCTGGAGTCCTGGAATATTCAAGGGTAGGAAGACTGATTAACCAGACTGAGCAGCTTGATGCGCATAAACTGGTTCTTGAAACTGTGGAGTTTCTTTCTCCGCCCGAAAGCTTTATTGTTACTCTGCAAAATGACATGCCGGTAATTTATGCTGACAAATTAAAACTACAGCAAGTGTTTTCAAACCTGATAAGTAATGCGGTTAAATATCATCATACTAAGAACGGCACAATTAAAATTGAATGTAAAAATGAAGAAGAGTATTATCATTTTTCTGTAACAGACGATGGCCCTGGAATTGACCCGCAATACCACCAAAAAGTGTTCGACATATTTCAAACCTTGCAAGCAAGAGATAAAGTAGAAAGTACAGGAATTGGATTGGCAATTGTAAAAAAGATTATTAATGAAGCAGGCGGCAATATTTGGATAGATTCTGAAGTAGGCCGTGGCACTTCGTTTATCTTTTCATGGCCAAAAGAAATTAAAGAAGCTGCTTAGAAGAACTATGAATATTTCAATAATTAAAATCTTAATATGAAAATAAAGCCATTACACATCCTTTTAGTTGAGGACGACGAAATAGATATTATGAATGTGCAAAAAGCATTTGTACATAATAAAATCCTGAACCCCCTGCTTATTGCTAAGAATGGGGTAGAGGCATTGGAGTTGCTCAGGGATCAGGTTCCGGGAGGTGTGAGACAAAATCCAGGCATAATTCTCCTGGATATCAATATGCCTAAAATGGGAGGAATAGAATTTCTGAAAAATCTTCGTGCTGATGAAAAATTAAAAAGCATCAGTGTATTTGTTATGACGACTTCTTCAGAAGAACAGGATAAGATAGCGGCATACGATTTAAACGTTGCAGGATATATTCTTAAGCCTTTATCTTTTGAGAGTTTCGTAAACGTGACTTCTGTTTTGAATAAGTATTGGGAACTCTGTGAACATTTATAATTTAATACTGCAAAATGACAGAATTAGTAAAAATACTTCTTATTGAAGACGACACCGTAGATCGGATTTTTTTTGAGCGAGCGCTTAAGGCCGCTGATGTTAGCGCCGAGCTTATTGTTGCCGAAGATGCGGAAACAGGAATAGCAGAATTTTGTAAAGAAGATTTTACCTGTGTTTTCCTTGATTATATGCTTCCCGGAACTGACGGCCTCAGTATTCTTAAAAAACTTTATACTGAAAAATTCTCTGTTCCCATTGTACTTATAACGTCGCATGGTGATGAAAAAATTGCGGTAGATGCAATGAAGGCAGGAGCAATGGATTATATTCCCAAAAATTTAATTACCCCACTCAGTCTTGGACAGATAATACGGAATATCATACGGTTCAGGGAAATAGAAAAGCAAAAAATAAACGCTGAAAATATCGTAAGGCAAAGCGAAAAACGTCATCGTATATTTTTCGAAAAAAGCCAGGGCTTTTTATGTACACACGATCTTGAAGGAAACATTATCAATGTAAATTTAGCCGGGGCAAAAAGTCTGGGCTACACGCCGGAAGAATTAATTGGATTGAACCTTGTAAAAATTATATTTCC
>JAYSYG010000469.1:0-4122 GCA_043716685.1 Sphingobacteriaceae bacterium
ACCGAGGCGGTTAAAAAAGCAATTCATACTTTATCTGTATTCCAATCTGAAAACCGCAGAATAAAAAACTGCAGTTCAGTTTACTTTGCACCACTCTCCAATATAGCTGAATCCCCTGGGCGGGCCGTACATCGGCCAGGGGCCGCCTTTGTCTTTTTTTGGCGGGACAAAAAAGAAAATGTAATTATCTCGCTGCGTGAACCACGCACCAAAGCGATAAACATTGAATTTCTAAGACCGGTCGAAGACCTGCAATCTTGAAAAATACAAGTCATCCTGCGGAAGAATTGCGCCAGAAGGGGGAGTTCTTTTGTCGTGGAACAACAGAATATTTCAGCTTCTCTCCACTTCAAATTCTGTGTATAGGTGAAGGCATCACCTCCTGCTCAATATTCCTGTTATAGTGTAAACGAAACAACGTTAGATGTGTTACTAACTTTGTAATGTAGTATGTTGTAATTCTTGTTTTGATCGTAGTAGGACGTCCAGAATTTGACAATACCTGGAATGAGGGTTACATAGATTGTATCGCCAATCACAAAACCGGCATCTGTAAACGTTTGTAAAGCAAGACTGGAACTTCCGCCGGTATTACCAGTGATAATTTGAACATTTGTGTGGCTGCTGGGACTCCAAAATAAGTCGGTATTGTTTATTGACACGTTCGAATTTTTACTGAAACATAAAAACGCTGTAACCATATAAGAATCGGTAGACTGATACGTGTATGAACCCGTAAAGTGAAACATTGAATTAGAATAACCGGCGCTTTGCAAATTGAACGAAAAAGGAAGTTCTTCAACAAGGTAGACATCAGTTAACGTGTCAGAAGTCTCCTGGTGGTTAAAACTCAAACTATCTGTAAATCCATACCCCGGTTTATTAACAGCCAGGGTAATGTTGCCTAAAACAATATGATCAAATGCGAACGTTCCATTTTGGCTAACTGATGTTGTAAATACCTGATTTCCCTTATCAATAAGTTTGACAGTCACGTCAGTGTAATCTGCATTAATGTCTCCGTATTTGTCAAAGGATTTGATCGTACCTGTAACGGCACCCTCATCAATTACAGGAATGACCGGCGTATCTATGGAATTTTTTGCGCAGGATAAAAATAATGTCAGGATAAGCAAGCTACCAAAACGTTTCATAAGGGAGAAAATTAGTAAGATTAAAAGTAGTGCCACAAAGAAACATAAACTTTACCATAATCTAAATCTACCTGCCATAATAAATGGATATTATTCTGTCATGTTGTTCTATCCTGCAGTTTAGTAACTAAAGATGTTTAAATCAACATCAAATTAGGGTGAAAACACCCTAAGTATTTATATGGATAATACATAGTTTTGTTGCCGCAGCTATTTTTAAAATCTTTTTTCATAGGTTTTATTTAACCCGTGGGCCTTCATGATTGCAAGTATCATTAATTCAGAAAACACCAACTTAAATTAAGAATTATTTATCCGCTTGCTGGTGAAACCCGAGGCAACCTTTTTTGTGCTTTCAAAATAAATGTTCATCTTTATCAGCAACGGCCTGCTAAGATTACGATACGATTAACCAGTCTATACCTGCTTTATGAACAGAATTCGTTTTCCTAAACATTGTTACTTATTTATTCTGATTACTTCATTTACGACAGGAATTTTAAATAAGCAGGATGCGAGCGCCCAGGCAGGTATCAACTCAGAATTCTTTAAGGCTCCACGATCATACCCTCAACTACGGTTGTTAGATCCGGGCCCTTCAAATGCAAAAACAGCGCATAATAAACCAACCTTCGCAGGCAATGTAAATGTGATTTCAACTGCGGTTTGCGGGGACTCATCTACCTGGCAATCATACAGGGAAGATAGCCTTGATATATTCACATATTCCAGTACGGCGTTATTAGATGGGAATTTTCTGCTTCCAGGCTATCGCAATATACCCTCGACTAGTTTCCGGCAAATAGGCTACCTGGTTAAATGTACTCCTGCAGGCGACACCCTTTGGATAAAAAATTTTGCAGGAGCTGAAACAAAATCTATTTATTACACGGATGCATATGAACTCAATAACCAGGAAATCCTGCTGGTAGGCAAAATTCGGGTACCCGTGCCCGTTAATTCCCGTTACGACCTGGTTTTGACAAAGCTTTCAGCGAATGGAAACTTTTTGTGGCAACGGTCGTTTGTGTCATCATTTTTTTGGCAGGGTGACGCTGAAACAGAGCTCGACATCTACGATCTCACCAGCAATGCGGCAGGCGAAATCTTTTTTTGCGGAGGAGTGATTTCAGCTGGATTTTCCAGGGATGGCCTGGCAGGAAAATTAAACCCGGATGGCTCGGTAGCCTGGTGTACTGCTTTGGGTATGCAGGGTTACACTGAATTTATAGGAATTCATCTTTCAGGTACTCAGTTACGTGCTTATGGCAATGCGGTAGACAATACGAAGATTATGGTGAGTTTTAACCCTTATAACGGGGATACCGTTGAGTCCAAAAAATTAATACTTCCAATTACGCCAACATCATCCTGGAATAATTTCCGGGCTTTTAATACCACCCAGCTCGACAACGGTAATATTATGCTTGCGGGTAGATGCGCAACGGATTTTTATTCACCCGACCCACTTAACATAGGGCATGTTGCTGGCCTCGAAGTTTCACCGTCATTTAATTTTGTAGATTCATGGCGGGTTATTAATGACAGGGTAAACAGTTATTATGGTAGTACACAAATTAATGTGTACAGAAATAAATCTGCAGCGTATGTCATGAAAAGTAATGAGGCAGGTGAAGAAGTCTTATATCTCGGAAAAATAGAGAACGATATTGTAGTGAAAGAAAGAAAAATAAGTGTTGGAACAGCATATGTATATGGAACAAGTAATTTTTTACCCCTTCCCGATGGAGGTGACTTTATTGCTGCAAACTTATTTTATAACAATCTTACCAACACGCTTAACCTTATATCGCTGCATAATACTGACACTTCCGGCGGTTGCCTGGGAACCGATATTCCTCTAAGCAGGATAGAACATCTCCAGTATATCCCTGTAAACCATAATTTTGACAGCATCGAAACGAATATGATGCAGGAAATCATTTACGCCGATTACCTCCCCTATAATGACGGATTTATTAAGATAAACAGCTGTTCGCAGGCTAGTTTTTGCGATTCTTTAAAATTAACAGCCGCCTCCCCTTCACTCTGCTCGCCAGCAATATTAAATATTGATATTTATACAAACAGGGAGTGTGGAAGTGCGTTACAATGGTTATACAATTCCCCTTCTATAGGTCAGCCGGTTTTCATAAATGATACTACCATCCAGCTTAGCTTTAGCGGTAATTACCAGGGCTTTATAAGTGCTCAGATTGCCGGTTGTTCCCTGCTTAAAGATTCTTTCTATATAACGGTCACGGATCCCCAGCCTGCCGTAAACCTGGGAAATGATCAGATTTTATGTAACGGCAATACCAGCATTCTAAATGCGCATAGCGGTTATGCTACCTATTTATGGCAGGACAATTCCATTGATTCTGTTTTTACAGTCACTACTGCCGGTACTTATTATGTAACAGTAACCGATGCATGCGGTGCATCTTATATTGATACGATTCAGGTTACAGCTGCTGCGCAATCGCCATTTTCTGCAGGGTCAAACCGTATAAAATGCAACAATGACACTTTGCATCTTACCGCCACACCGGGTTTTTCAAACTACGCCTGGAGTAATAATTATTTCATTAATTCAACTTCGACTCAATCTGTTATTGTAAATCCACCCCAGGATACAGCTTATTATGTAAGCGCCCAAAATAGCTCCGGCTGTAGGGTGTATGATACCGTAAGAATTTCTGTATTTAATTCACCCGCGATCAGCCTGGGTATTGATGTGCAATTATGCCCTGGTGACAGTACTTCTTTTAATGCCGGTGCGGGATTCCAGTCGTATCAATGGAATTCAGGGCAAAATACAGCACAGATTTTCGCACAAGTCCCTGGCGAATACACCGTAACCGCGATTACTGCTAACGGCTGTAATAGTAAGGACACAGCGAATATACTTGCAACTTATTCTTCACCAGTAATAATGCTCGACAAGGATACAGCTCTCTGTATCAAC
>JAYSYG010000470.1:0-4121 GCA_043716685.1 Sphingobacteriaceae bacterium
TGCCTTCCACTTTTGAACGGAATTTGTATTCCTTACCTTCCAGGGTTTTCAGGTTGCGGTTATTGATCTCGTCGGCTTTCCGGTTATGTGTTGTAAGTGTAATATTATTGCGGTAGTCATCGGCAGTAATAGTTGCTTTGTAATGTGCGTTTAATAAATCAAGGCTTTCGAGGTCGAGGTTGTTATTGCGGACTTTATTAAGCAGCTGGATAAAGGTTTGTTCGCTTTGCCGGTAAATTTTATCCAACTCTATATACACAGGTGGGTTACGGCGCATTACCAGGCTATCAAAAAAATAAGCGCTAGTGTAGACTTCTTTTAATAACCGCCATTCTTCGTGCTGCACAACCGGTGGCAATTGATACATATCACCGATAAGCAAAACCTGCACACCACCAAAAGGCAAATGCCATTTTTTACGTGTCTGTCTCAGTGTCACATCGATCTGGTCTAGAAGGTCGGCACGCACCATACTTATTTCATCAATTACCAGCAGTTCAAGATTTTTAAAAATGGAAAGCCGCTGAAAATTATATTTTAATGTCGGAAGATTTTTTGTGGAATCAATTTCTCCACTTTCTTTTAAGGCAGGTAAGAATGGCGTGAACGGAAACTGGAAAAAAGAATGGATTGTAGATCCGCCGGCATTAATAGCTGCAACGCCTGTGGGGGCAACGATAGATATTTGCTTAAAGGTATTTTCTTTAATGTATTTTAATAAAGTAGTTTTACCCGTACCCGCCTTGCCAGTTAAAAAGATGAGTTGATTGGTGCGGTTCACAAAATTTAAAACTTGTTCAAACTGCGGACTTATTTCGATAGTATTCATTTAAGAGCAAAGTAAAACAAAAAAATATAAAGCAGGATCGAAAAAATAAACATTGCTTAAATTTGAGGACTTGTTAACCATAAGTGTTAACTTTAAAGAATAACAGTTATGACTTTTTATAAAATATATTGCGGCGGTGAATTTATTTCAACACCTGATCAACATGCGGTTAAGAATAAATACACCAACAAAAATTTTGCAACCACTTATCTTGCAGATAAAACTGTTCTGGATAAAGCTGTAAGCGCTGCCCAAAAGGCCAGGCCATTGTGCCGTGAACTCGCTTCAGAACAAAAATACCTGGCGCTTAAATTTATTTCTGAAGAACTTGAAAAAAATAAAGAACACCTCGCGAAAATACTGTGTATGGAAAGTGCGAAGCCACTGGTTTATTCGCTAGCGGAAATAGACCGCTCGATCCAGACATTTTTAATTGCGGCAGAAGAATGTAAACGGTTACCAAAAGAATACATGAGCCTGGACTGGACTGCTAAAGGAAAAGGGAAAGAAGGTTTGGTTAATTACTTTCCTGTGGGCATTGTTGCAGGTATTTCACCCTTTAATTTTCCGTTAAACTTGGCAGTACATAAAATTGCGCCGGCTATAGCGGCAGGTTGTCCTATCATTTTAAAACCGGCATCCTCCACTCCACTTTCAACACTGGAACTGGCTAAAATAATTGCAAAAACAGACTTACCCAAAGGAGCTGTTTCCATTTT
Source organism: Sphingobacteriaceae bacterium (assembly GCA_043716685.1). Classification (GTDB taxonomy): domain Bacteria; phylum Bacteroidota; class Bacteroidia; order B-17B0; family Aurantibacillaceae; genus Aurantibacillus. The sequence goes on from JAYSYG010000470.1 coordinate 1,549, forward strand.
ACCAATGGACAGAAAAACCGGGAACTTACTTGTAACGGATGACAGGATACATCTTTTGAGTTTTACAGGTTCGCCTGACATTGGCTGGGAACTAAAAAAACAGAGCGGCAAAAAGAAAGTTGTGCTGGAGCTTGGAGGAAATGCTGGTGTGATTGTTACAAAAAATACGGATCTGAAAAAAATTATTGAAACATGTATGATGGGTGCTTTTTCTTACAGCGGGCAGATCTGTATTCATGCGCAGCGTTTTATTGTTCACGAAAAAATATTTCCTGAATTTGTAAAGCTGATGCAGAAAGGAACTGAAAAAATAACCTCAGGTGATCCGTTAAAAAAAGAAACACGGATTTCTGTGATGATAGATGAAGAAAATGCAATACGCGTTGAAAAATGGGTGAATGAAGCAATTGAGCAGGGTGCCAAATTAATTTGTGGAGGAAAACGAACAGGAAATTTCTATGAACCTACCATCTTAACAAAAACAACGTTAAAAATGAAAGTACATGCGGAAGAAATTTTCGGACCGGTTATCTGCATAGAAAAATACAATGGCAGGATAGAGGATGCTGTTACTAAAATAAACAACTCGAAATTCGGGCTACAATGCGGTATTTTTACTGATTCTGTCCTGGAACTCGAATACGCCTTCAGATATTGTGATACCGGCGGAGTGATTCACAATGATGTTCCTACGTTGCGCTTTGACCAGATGCCTTACGGTGGAATAAAAGAAAGCGGACTGGGAAGAGAAGGAGTTAAGTATGCGATAAGGGATATGATGGAAGCAAAAGTTTTAGTTAAATAATAATGTTTATGTCTCAGAATTTATTATTTTTATCTTAATATCTAAAGATTTGTTAAACCCTAAAAAGCCAGTCTATGAAAAACATTTACAACACGCTCACCATTTTATTAGCAGTTTTCCTTTTGCAAGGAAGTTTGCATGCGCAATGTGGCGCGCAACAAACCGGAGGCACTTCTATTAATATGTTCACCCTCATCCGAAATTCCACGAGTTCTATAGCGGCAAATAAAGCCTTAAACACCATTGCTTTTATTCACCGTAACAACTCTGCGTCTTTTGGCGGAAGCTCGGGGAATTTGAGATTTGATTATTCCACCAATGGCGGAACAAGCTGGACAATTGATCAGGGAAATCTTAATCCCTCTCTGCCTTATCCGGCGAGGTACCCTAATATTGCCATATATAACCCTGCGTCTAATACGAATACCGCAAATGCTTATATTAGTTACATGGCGCCAACTTTTTCCGGAACAGCCTCCTGGAATGGTGAAGTGACCGGCGTGAGTAAACTAAACGTAACAGGCGTTACCGAAACCTATAATTCGGGTGGGATTGGTACAAGCTGGCAGGCCAGTTCACTTGTGCCGGGTGCCCCCGGCGTTTTTTGGGCAGTTGACCCCCTCACTTCCGGAACCGGTTTCACTATTTATAAAGGTGTGTGGAATAGTGGCAGCTCCGACATCAACTGGTCAGTAAACTACTCGGTTACTCCTACATTCAATTATTTTCCAACACTTACAGACCTTGACTTTAATATTGCCTTTGACCCCACCGGCCTGATCGGCTACTTCAGCTTTGCCGGTAATATTCTTGGAGGGCCGGCCGGTATGAATATTTATCCGGTATTGTATAAAACAACAGACGGTGGTACCACCTGGACAGGGCCAATTCTGGTAGACGTAAATGCCTTCAGTTGTATTACCTCCAATACCGTAAGTCCAAACCTTGCGAGTATGAATACAGACCATGACCTTGTAGTGGATGTTAACGGAAATCCGCATCTTGTAACAACTTTGGGTAATGCCAGTAGTTATGTCTTTAATTACAGTTTATGGCATCATATGTACGATATTACGCTTAAAAGCGGGCTTTGGGTAGCGTACGATCTTGGCAATGTAAATGGCAGTCCAAATACCTTTGGCGTTAGCCCTAATTTTGCGACACAAAGACAAGCTCCTCAGGCAGCAAGAAGTGCCGACGGTTCAAAAATATTTTTCACATGGACGGATAATTCAAGCTATTCACTTGGCACTTTGAACAGCACACCTAATCTTTTTGGCAAAGGATATAATGTTACTAATAATAGCTGGACACCAACAAAAGATTTTACATCCTGCAATGCTGCTTTAAGTGGTAAAATTTTATTCCCACATATTGCAGCAGAAGTTCTTGAGCCCAATTCTACAACATTTAAAATTGCTACCGTGTATGGAGATCCTTCTGTTGCGAACGATATGGGTGTTACTATAAATTTCAGATTTATTGATAACGTTACGTTTGCAACATCAGACTTTTCATTAACAGTACCAGCAGCAACCGTTACGATTCAACAGGCACCTCTTGTAGTTATCTGCCCGAATAGTAGTTTAACGATAAATGTAGCAGGAGGAGCCGGACAGGCTATCTGGAATACTGGTGCTACTACAACTACACTTTCTATCACCACCGGTACGGCTACTTCGTATTCGGTAGTTGCGCAGGTAGGCTGTAATGTGGGGACCGCTACAGTAGCGGTTACCAATCTTACGGTAAATCCAACAGCACTTTC
>JAYSYG010000048.1:0-7585 GCA_043716685.1 Sphingobacteriaceae bacterium
GATTTTAGATTCAGGTATTTGTGTTTGTTTTACAAGCAGCCTTACCTGCAAAAGCCATACCGTTTCCGATTGATTTATAAGTTCGCTTTCCAACTCGAAAAATTCGTTGTTGATGCTTTTTTTAAAGGCCATGGCATTTGTAATCGCTACGGGTTCATTAAACTTTAGCAGGAAATTATAGCCGTCAGAAAAATCGAACTCAAAATAATAGTTGTGAGTTGGAAGTTCAGGAATAGAACTTTTTGAAAGTGGAAACGAGAACCAGTTTTCAAGACTTATATTTTTTTTATCCGTAAGCTTAATACTCCCCGTGCAGTTAAAATTATAGCGGAAAGGGAAATCCGTCATCCTGGATGATAATCTGGTTTTTGTTCCGAACGCCAATGGCTTATCTGTACACTTCTTAAAATAATGTTTCGGTATAGTTGAGTCAATTGCTTCGTTAAGGTAGATGTGCCTGAGTACTGTAGAAAACTGGCCTGAAAGAGCTTCCTTTGTTGTAAAATTGGTTTTCAGACTGTCAAGAGAAATTTGTATAGTTGCATTTTCTACCCGTGTGTTTTCGTTATACGTTCCTCTATGCGTTTTTATAAATTTAAAAAAAGCATCCTCTTTGGTTTTATTTTCTTGCTGAAAGTTTCGTGGATTAAGTAGTGCCAATGAACCTTCGAGGTAAAAAGGAAGTTCATTAAGATGATATTTGAGGCCATTATAACGTGGCATAAAATAGATATACGTGGAGCCCGATGGAATGGCAATCAGATTATTTTCGTAGGCGTAAGAACTTCTGTAGGTAGTATTATGCTCACCAAAGCGCCTGTCCTGAACATTAACAATGTTGTAAAAAATCTTATTATCGTTCAGAATATCCTTGTATAATTTCCATTGCAATTGTTCAACAAGTCTGCGTTTAAGCAGGTGATCCCCGCTATATACATCCCTCAAATTTTCTTCATTGTAAAACAAATGGTTGTTACTTATATACCTGAAATTATTAAAGGTGTCGCACAAGGCTTTAAAAAAGAGCGTATTTATTGAATCAGAAATTTTTACCGGAGGCATATTTGAAATAAATTTGCGAATGGCGGCAAACTGTTTATCATAAATTTTTGTATAATTATTAATCGTATCTCCAAGAACAACCCATTCAAAATTACGGGGACGATAGTACTCATAATCATAAACCCTTCTGCCATCGGATGGAAATGAACCGCTGAGTACTCTGTAAAATGTGAAATCGGCGAATACATGAGGCAGGACTTTACCTTCAAAACTATTACCCGGATAGTTTATTGCACTTAGATTACGGAGGTTGATTTTCTTTGTAATGATCGCATAATCTTTGTTAGGGCTACTCGCGTTTTTCAGACAAGAATCGCTGATGTTCATTGGGAGGATAAACGAATAGGAGCCAAAACGCTTGTCAACTCTATAAGAAAACGTGTATTGACAATTAAGTTTCGGGTAGGTGGAATTAAAGTAGAAAAGATTATTCCCATAATCAGAATTAAATGAAGCCACATAAACAATCTGCACTATATCACCTGCCGAAAGCCCCTGTAGGCGGAATACATGAAGATCTTCATTCATAAATTCACCGGCAAAATCACCTGAGGCTTTTATCCACCTGATTTTTTCATAGTTGAGTGCAAAGGGAACGGTTACCCAACGGCCTTTAGAAAATTTACGGGCGGAAAATTTAATCACCTGGTATTCCGGTATAAAAGGCGTTTTAATTCGCGCGCGCCGCCCTTGCTTGAATGCATTGTCATAAGCGTTATCAAACGATTCTGGTAATCTGAGAGTGCTAAATGCCTCAAGGCCTTTTGCTGAATTAATTTTAACCGTAATATTCCTTTCGATCTTTTCACTACCAATACTGTAAAAATAAAAATCTGTTCGGTCGTCAAGCATTACCAGCCCGGAAGCATCATATTTACCAGTATTTTCAGGAATAACGGGTGGGGAATAATCTTCCCATCTCACGGGTTCTTCTCCAAAAAAAGTTTTTTGTGCTGATATGTTATCTATTATTAAAAAGAAAACAAGGCAAGAGATAATTATACTATTTAATTTTTTGATCATAGGTGTTTAATCGGTTCAGAGAAATTTTGGATATCTGAGCGTCTCAAGATACAAAAAATTAAGATTTTATGCGTACTTCCTGACTTTTGCCGACTTTTCCTGTCAATTAAAATGGTAAATTTGCTGTCTTGCTTACATGAAACTCCTGTCTGTTATAATACGTCCTGTCTGGAAGATCTGGTTTGTGCTGTGGTTCGCTCTACCATTTCTGGTGATGTTTCCTCTTTTCTATTTTGCACTCGTAACTAAAAAATTTGATTTTGTTTACAAACTAAAACGCGTTTGGGCAAGGATAATTTCTCTAGGCTCTTTTCTTTACCCCGTAGTTACTTACCGCTCAAAAAAATACAGTTTACCCAAACCATGCGTAATTGTTTGCAATCACACGTCTTATCTTGATATTATTTTCAGTCCATTTTATATTGATCATACCGCCGTGTATATGGGGAAATATGAACTTCTGCGTATTCCTTTATTTAAGTACTTTTTTGTTTACCTGGATATTCCCGTAAACCGCAAGAGTATTAAAGATTCTCATAAAGCATTTTCTGATGCGGGGAAAAAACTAGATGAAGGTTTAAGTCAGGTAATCTATCCGGAAGGGACAATCAGTGAAAATGGGAAACTAAGGCCATTTAAGAACGGCGCATTTAAGCTTGCCGTTGAGAAACAGGTTCCTATAGTACCTGTAGCCAATGTAAATAACTGGAAATTTCTTCAAAACGGTGGTTTCTTTAAAAGCAACGGCAGGCCGGGTATCCCGCATATTGTCGTGGGAGATCCTATTTTTACAAACGGAATGACAGAAGCGGATATTCCTGAACTTAAGCAAAAAGTCACTACCTTTATAAACACAGAACTGGAAAAATTTAATGGCAAATAAGATCGATATAAAAACAGTTGACGAGATCGCTCATCTCGCACGTCTGGAATTTGATGATACTTCAAAGCCGGAAATTATGAATGACATTAACAGGATGCTGAGTTTTGTAGATAAGCTTAATGAGCTGGATACAAAAAATGTTGAGCCTTTAATATACATGACGAACGAACGGAATATAATGCGCGCCGATGTTCCGGAAACGACACTTACTCAAAAAGAAGCTTTAAAAAATGCACCGAAAAAAGACAGTGATTATTTTAAGGCTCCAAAGGTGATTGAACAAAATCGGTAATACCCTACTACAGACACAAATTTCACGGATTTCACTAATTCATATGCATACTGATAATGCACTCTACAATTCGTGTAAATTAGTGCAATTCGTGTCTATCATTTATTGGGTTTTAGAAGCCTTCCCGAATTTACTTTTCCAGAGTTGAGCGATCTGTTTTCTGAAAATAAACATGATCATGAGATAAGGTACAGCCATCAGGTATAAAATACCAGAGTTGAGGCTGCGCGCCATAGAATTCGGATTTGATCTTAAAGAGCTTTCTGCTGCCTGTTTGCACATAGCACACTGCGAAATACCATAAACCGGAATAAAAGTTATTAAAAAAATAACCAGGATAAACGCAACATATTTATTTGTATTTTTCAATTTATTCGGCGCCTTAAATTTACGAAATAAATCCCTCAGCGCATAAAAAAAAGGGGTGACGTGTGTCAGCCCTAAATTAATTGATATTTCTGTATAATTTACTCCCCTTTAAAATCAGCTTTGCGTTTTTCTAAAAATGCGCTTACGCCTTCTTTAAAGTCCTTGGTGCCAAAAGATTTTCCGAATTCTTCGATCTCCACTTCGTAACCGTTGAGATTGTTGTTATAACCCGCGTTAATTACCTTAATAGCTGTCTTAATAGCTGTAGGGCTTTTTGTGGCTATTTTATTTGTTATTTCAAAACACTTGTTCAGTAATTCTTCCTGGGTGGTTACGTAATTCGCAAGTCCCCATTTATAGGCGTCCTGCGCATTGATCATATCCGCAGTCACAATCATTTCAAATGCTTTACCCTTGCCCAAAAGCTGTGCCAATCGCTGTGTTCCACCATATCCCGGGATAAGGCCCAGGCTTACTTCGGGAAGTCCCATTTTAGCATTATCACTTACAACCCTTATGTGGCAAGCCATTGCCAATTCGAGCCCACCGCCTAAAGCAAAACCATTAACTGCTGCAATAATTGGTTTGCTGAAATTTTCAATAAAATTAAAGATCTTAAAGTGTCCTATAGAACTTAATTGTTTTCCTTCTGAAACTGAAAAATTTGCAAACTCCGCTATATCTGCACCCGCTACAAAAGCTTTTTGGCCGGAGCCTGTAAGGATAATAGCTCTGATCTCGTCCTGGTTCTCCGCTTCCACAAGTGTTTCGTGAAGCTCTTCAATTGTTTGTTTATTAAGTGCGTTTAATTTGTCCGGTCGGTTGATCGTAATAACCAACACGCCATTCTTTATTTCACATACTATGTACTCGCTAGTTGCCACCATGTCTATTTTTTAAAACTGGACAAATATAGAGTTATTGAGCGTAAAAAAAAGCATACTTATTCACATCCGGTGGAAAAGTTTTTACTCGCTAATTGTTAGGATTTACGCCATTATTGGGGAAAAATGACCTATTAAAACGGGGTCTTATGGCAAGGATTAAAAATACGTTAACTCTAAGCAGAATTTAGCTCGTCCGCCAGGTATTTTGCCATACTAAAACACGATTGTAATAAATAACCTCCTGTGGGTGCGTCGTAATCAAGCATTTCGCCGATCACAAAATGTTGCGGTAACTTTTTTAACTGGAAGCCGGAATCTATTTCTTTCAGTGCAACTCCGCCAACTGTAGATATTGCTTCCTCCACGGGGCCAAAGCCTGTAATGCTTAACTTAAATTGTTTGATCGCTTTTGCTAGCAAGTCAGAATCCAGGTATTGCTCTTTTGAAAGAAACTGTTTTAGAAGCTGCATCTGTAGGTCGCTGAGATTTAATTCGGTTTTTAAATGTTCTGTCATATTTTTTCCAGCAATTTTTGTTTTAATCTTTTCATGTATTTTTTGCAGGGACATGTTGGGCTTAAAATCGATTACTATCTCCGCGCTTCCTGATTCTTCAAGCTGCCCTCTGATCAAGGGACTTAATGGATAAATACCACTTCCTTCAAGGCCAAACCTTGTCATTACTATCTCTCCCAGATGTGTCTTTCCGCCGCAAGCGGTTGAAATGTTTTTCAGAATTTTGCCCTCAATTTTAGCAGCAAGGGTTACAGGCCAGTTCACCTTAAACGAACAATTGCTTGCCTGAAAAGGATTTATGCTGATCCCTTTTTTATTAAACAAACCGGCCCAGTCTCCCGTACTTCCAGTAACAGGCCAGCTTGCGCCACCAAGGCAGAAAATTACAGCATCACTTTTTACTTCCCTTAGCTTACCTTCATTCTCAAAAATAAGGGGGCCGTCAGAAGAAAAATCCTTCAGGCTATGCTTTGTATAAATATCTACCTTGTTCTTTTTTATTTTATCCAAGATACAGTTTAACACTTCAATAGGTTTTATTCCTTTTACAGGAAATACCCGCCCACTGCTGCCAACGTAAGTTTCAACGCCAAGGGCAGTTAACCAATTGATAAGATCTTTATTAGAGAAAGACGTAAATGCTTGTTCAAGGAATTCAAAAGGCGTATACCGCTTTATAAAATTCGTTTCGTTTTCTGAATGTGTCAGATTTAATCCCCCTTCTCCGGCCACCAAAAATTTTCTTCCCAGTGCAGAGTTTTTTTCATAAATAGAAACGTCGAATTTTTCAGGATCCAACTCACAGCCAAGCAGCAGGGCACAGGAACCACCGCCAACTATAGAAATTTTTCTTTTCAATTACCCGAGCGCACTTTTTCAATAAATGAATCGATATGCTTATACATCTGGCTGAAGAATTGGTAGCGTTGTTTTTCTCCTATTCCACTTATCAGCGTACTTTTCTTTTCCAGGTTGCGCATCCAATGCTCCGTTTCTTCGCAAAATTCAGGGTTATTGGTTGTAAGTGAATTTATACTGTTAAACGAAATATAGGAATATCTTGATTCACCCATTATTGCATAAATACAGTTGGTGCCAAGAACTACCTCACTGTTGTACAGTGTATAGGTCTCATGTTTATCGCTTATGTTTTTTCTTCCGTTCTCCGCATTCTTATGCACCATTTCAATCATCTTACGGTATTCTTCAAAAAGTTCAAGGGCTATTTCCCCTGTAAGAATACCGCTTTCGAGGTAGAAGCGAATTTGTCGTAATCCTGTATACACAGTTTCGTCTGTCCATACTTCCACGCTCGGAATAGTCAGATATTCCTGGTAAGAGCTATGTGCAATAGTTACCAGATGCTCCGGCACAACTCCATAATTAAACTTTGTCTGCTGGTATTCCGGAATATTTAAAACACTTCGCTGCCAGTAAAAGAGTTTGAAATCCGTTAATTTTTTTGAAAAGAAAGAATAGAACATAGGGATTTCTTCCGCAACATAGTAGATCTTTTTGTTCTCAAATTTATTAATGGTTTTTAAATGATTATTAAGGCGCGTAAGATAATCTTCGAAATTCTTTGCGCTATCGGTAAGCTTTGTATAAGCAAAAGTTACGGTATCTCCGCGGTTACTAAATACTTCATCCACACTTATTGCATACTTTTTTGTGATCTTGAAGATCTCATCAATTGTCAACTCGGTTTCTCCCCTGATTCTTCTGTATGCACTGTCAATGCTAACTTCCAGTACATCGGCCATCTCTTCGGCCAGTCCCACTCCGGGGGGCAAAACCTGTTTGAAACGGCTAATAAAATGGCCTTGTATTTCTGTTTCCGCTTTTGCAGATTTTAAAGCCTTTTTTCCTGCCATACTTTTTGGATTAATTGCTTATAAAGATATGATTTCCATCAAAAAGAGCAAATAATACTAATTACATAGAGCTGCGCGTGCAATTATACATCAAACAGAAATAGAAGAACTATTGCTCCCGCGTTTTTGCCTGCCTTTTGCAGGGTTGTATTTTGTTTAACGTTCCTAAACCGTTAACTTTAAAATCTGGAATTACATCATGCAACACATTAAAAATTACATTAATGGACAACTGGTTGAACCGGTTTCCAAAACATATCTTGACAACTATAATCCTTCTACCGGTAAAGTTTACTCTTACTTACCGGACAGTGATGAAAACGATGTAGAACTTGCTTACAGCGCTGCTAAAGCTGGGTTTAAAGACTGGAGCGCGACACCTAAAGACAAGCGTTCGCATTACCTATTGAAGATCGCTGCACTTATTGAAAAAAATCTGGACAGGCTTGCGCTTGCAGAAAGTATTGACAATGGCAAGCCTCTGAAGCTGGCTAAAACCGTAGATATTCCAAGAGCAGCGGCAAATTTCCATTTTTACGGGACAGGGATCCTGCACTATGCTTCACATGCGCACAGTATGGAGGAAAGCGCGATTAATTATACATTACGCCAACCGGTCGGAGTTGCAGGATGTATTTCTCCCTGGAACCTGCCTTTGTATTTATTCAGCTGGAAAATTG
>JAYSYG010000471.1:0-4121 GCA_043716685.1 Sphingobacteriaceae bacterium
TTAACACCCCCTGAAGAGATCACTGCTGCCGGCGAAGCATTGGATGCCGCAGCATCATTTACCTTAAATACATTGCCCCCTGCGTTTGAAAAAACATCCAGCTTGGCGCTCGCCGCATTTGATCCAATTGCAACACTATTACCAATGGTTGTTAAGGTGACAGAGCTTCCGGCTTGTGTAAATGGGCCAAAGCCCGAAAGATTAACGGAATTGCTTGTTGCACCCGACGTTAACGCACCGGTAGAGGAATTAAATAAAAGGGTTGGCGAAATGGTAGTGGTGCTGGGCCCAAGTGTTAAGGCTGTTCCTGTCCAGACCGGATTCGGAACAGATACTGTATAATTGGCTGGCCCGCCGGTAACATTGGCTATATTTCCGGCTGGTGCTGAAACCGTTACGCCAGCAGGAAAAGCAATAGAGTTGCTGCCCACTATGCTTAAACTTAAATTGTTTGAAGAAAGTGCTAAGGTAGGTGGAGGCACATTTACGAGGTAAGCGGGACCACCTGTTACTGTTGCAACGCCGGTTCCGGAAATAGTTACTGCACCTGGTATTGCCACAGAATTAGTTATAGGTCCCGAATAAAGGATGCCACCGCTCATTCCCAGCGTTGGTGTTGCTAATGTTGTTGCGCTACCAAATGCTAAAACGCCGCTCACCTGGTTGTAGGTTGGTGACGGCACATTTACCGTATAAGCAGATGCCCCATTGGTAGAAGTTGCGATTCCTGTACCTGTTACTGTAGGTGTAATAGATGCAGGCAGTGCCACCGCATTGCTTCCCACTATGCTAATACTGTTTGCGTTTAATGCTAATACCGGCGGCACATAAGACACAGTGTAATTAGGACCCGGACTAACCATCACATTGGTTCCTGTACCCTGAACCGTTACAGGAGTGCCGGAACTGATGGCATGGGTTTTGCTGCCAATGGTGAGAATATTGTTGGTATAGGTTGAAGGTACCGTTTGTGCATGCATAGCAAAAGGAACGCTTACCATCTGTTGGGTACCCAATACTGTGAGATTTGTTCCATTGTTAGGATCCATAGAAACCTGCAAATAATAAGGTCCGCCGGCCAGGAAATTTACCTGCCCGATGCTACCGCTTTTCCCAATCTGGGTAGAAAATAAACCAAGTGAATTCGTCTGTATGCCTGTTTGAGTATCTGTATAAATCACCGGACCTGTGGGACTTCCCTGCAAAACTTCAAATTTAATTGCTATCAGCTGGAGGGCCAGGGGATTTCCAAGTCCGTCTCTCGCAACACCTTGGTAATTGATAAGATTGGGTGACTGCGCGGATCCAAGGACAACTAAACTGGTAAATAATAGGGTAAATAAATGCTTCATATATGTTGTGTGATTGTTTTTAATCTGTGTGTGTTTATAGTTTTTTCGAGAACAGTGATTTTAATCTTTTGACTTATTTTAACACATAAAGGTATTTAAAAACTCATATCCTGCAACAATTTTTTCAAAACAAAATTGATTTTTTACCGTTAAAGCAAACTATTTCGCCGATGAATCGACTAAAAATACCTCTAAATGGTTTTAAACAGCCTTTAACAGTATAAATCCGGTTTAAGATTTATTTTACGGTATATTTATGAAAAAGGGGCTTTTTTTCGATTAATTTAGATCAAATCCGGCAATTAATCCGGGATATTTAATGATCTGGGGGAAATAATTAATGATTTGGCTGATCTGGTTAACGTAATGTATATTGTAACCAGCAGATCTGCAGGGTTAGTACAACGCAAAAACCTGCAAGGTTTTCTCTCAATTCGCGAGAAACCTTGCAGGTATTGCCAAAAAAATTCACTATTAAATTATTCTTTAACCAGTTTTTTAGAAGCCATAGATTTACCATCCACAACCAGCGTATAGGTGTACACACCATGACTCAGGTCGTTTGCAAAAACATTCAGACTTCCCTGTCCTTTTTGTGTAATTACAACAGTTTTAATAACCACGCCTTCATTGGTTGTAAAGATTATTTCAGCCTTTGCAAAATCCGTTGGAATATTATACGTTATAACTGTTGTTTCGGCAAACGGATTTGGCACATTCTGGTTTAAGACAATAGAATTTTTGTCACCGAGAATAACGGTTAATCCTGTTGAAGCGGACGCAGAGTTATTAGGTGTTCCGGCGAGGGATTGCACCAGTGCTTTTAATTCGTCAATTTGCTGTTGCTGTTCCTTAACCGCCTCTAATAAAACAGGAATAAATCCAACATAATTCACACCCAAATATCCTTTATTATCTTCAGCTACCAATTGCGGGAACACCTCTTTTAATTCCTGTGCCATAAAGCCGATCTGTTCAGTCTTAGGAAAGTTTTTATTTTTGAATTCTTCGGTATTATAAAGGTAGGTGTAGCTTTTTAGTTTTTTTATTTGCTCGGTAACAGAACCTAATTCTTTTATATTTGTTTTTAGTCTTTTGTCTGAACCCCACATATATTGTGATCCCCATACCGTTCCGTTAAACTGAACGTCTCCGTCAAAATAGCCTGCCCATCTGCCTCCATTTGCAATAGAATTTCCATATACTCCTATATTTTGTCCCGGAGGCATAAAGTTGGTGCTCATCTGTCCGCAAAACCCTGCAACACCTGCTGAATTGCCGAATTGATTTGAAGAGGCCATATTCGCTTCTCCAATTACTCCAAAAATATTAGAGGCTGTATTAGAAGTGCCATTTCCTCCAGTTCCTTTTATTCCGATATTATTTCCACTCGTTGCGCAATAACTGTAAATACCATTCCCAATATTATTATCAAGTACATCCAGCCTTGCAGAACCTCCTCCGCAGGTTGTTCTTCCAATAAGTACTTTTGATGAAGAGTTTGTTGAATTTGTAAAATTATAATTAAACGTATTAAGCGGCACCTGATAATCTCCTGTTAAACCGTTTGCAGAACCGTTACAATAATTTCCAGGGGTTGGTGGAGGTGGAGCAGGTGTTCCGTTGACAGAATTACACGATGGATCACCTGTAAACAAGTCTGTTATTTCACTGGCTAACAATAAACGGTTATAAAACCGGACATTATCCATTTTACCGGAAAAGGGTGAATTAAAAGTTTGATCAGTTCCACCTAAAACAATTGGTCCATTTGCTCCCCAGTTTATGGCAAGATTTGGGTTTGAGGAAGTAAACTGTGAATTATCTACCCACAGGGTCATTACTGTTGGACTCATATAAAAAACGACATGATGCCATGCATTCAGGCTAACCGCACCCGAACTTAAACTAAGTGCGGTAGGACTGGAACAGGGATTTGCCACCCTGCTCATCACAAAAGAAGGTTGAGTTCCTCCAGCTTGTAATTGAAGTGACCATGCCTCCAAAGTTCCACAGCCTGAATTTTTATAAATTAAATATTGGTTTGAATTACTTGAAACATAAAACCAACCGGATATTGAAAACCCTTGTGAGCCGGAGATAAAACCGAAAGCATATAAGCATATCTTGTCAGAAGAAGTTCCGCCAAACTGATAAGCTGTATTTGTCAACCCTAAATTACCCGTTGCGCAGGTTACATTACCAAGTATTGTGCCGTTCCACTGGCTTCCAGTAGTTGCTCCATTTACAGCACCGTCACAATTTAAGGGATAACACGCTTGGAGACCTGTGATCAGTCCTTGTGAATGACCCACAGCAAAAAGGCCAAAAAAAATAACACTAAGAATTTTTTTCATAACTTTTAATTTTTAATAAACGCCTACTCTATTAAAGCTTTTCGGCATCCGCTTGGCTTAAAATACGTGCAAGGACAGACTGAAAATTGAGACGCGTTATTATGAATAGAAAAGAGAAAGGAGAGAAGGAGTAAAAAATCTGTTCATTTAATTTGGGTCTAAATTCAAAATGAAGGTAGAAAATATTTGATCCTTACTCACTGCATAACTGCATTAAAAAAAATTATTAGACGAAGGGGCTTATAGTATCTTCCAATTCAAAATCACTTCCGACTAAAGCCGGTAAGTTGTCGTTTATCGCAATGAGGGTATATATCAGGTGGAGAACTAAAATATCCAACTTTTAGTGCGGTGGTATCAATAACCTGATGGCTATAGGGTCAACCACCGAATATTGAAGTACCGGATCATC
>JAYSYG010000472.1:0-4118 GCA_043716685.1 Sphingobacteriaceae bacterium
CTGCCCCAGTAGTCAGGATTTTTTTTCATGATAACCGCATCGCCTTCCTTTATTGTTTCAATATAAAAAGGCCCTGTGCCAACACATTTCAGACGCATGTCGTTTCCATAAGCTGCAACAGCTTCTTTCGGGTAAATATAGCACCCTGGCATAGCCAGAATATTCAGGAAGTTGGCATCACTGTGAATCAGGTTTATTTTAATAGTGGAATCATCAAGTACTGTAATACCTGTAAACGTTCTAACCTTACCCGATTTTGATTCCGCGAAAAAATCATTTGCGCCCTCTACCCTATCTTCAAACGTTACATTATATTGGTTGTTGTTGATGTTTTTTGAGCATAAATTTTCAAAACAATACTTCACATCAAATGCTGTAACCAATCTGCCTGCGCTATCTTTAAAACAAGGATCCTTATGGAATTTAACATTACTCCTGATGTGAAACGTGTATTCCTTAAGATCGGGACTGACATCCCAGCTCCTCGCCAGGGCGGGTAAGATGGTAAGATCAGACTGGTTATATTTCACAAGTCCCTCGTATACCTGGGAAGCCAGGTGGTAACTGGAAACTTCGTTGATAGCGATCGGCATAAGGCTTTTAATATTATTTACCTCGTTAACCTTTAAAACACCACCTATAAATACGCCTCCCTGAGCGCCGGACCCATCTTTTGCGTTATCATTTTTATCCCCACTGCAACTCAACAGTAACAGTGCGAAAAGTAACACGGTACTTGCAACTATTTTTCTCATAAAATTTTGGCTGAGTTTATAACTATAACAAATATGGTGTAACAAAGCGTTAAATCCTAAAGAATAACAAGAATTTAGATGAAGGCCGCAAATCCTTAGACTACTTACCGAATTTCAAGGAGTACGGGGCAATGATCGCTGTGCATGGCATCGGGTAAAATCACCGATCGTGAGAGTCTTTCCTTTAAATTTTCAGTACTCAGGTTATAATCGATCCGCCAGCCCAGGTTTTTGGCCCTTGCACCAGACCGATAACTCCACCAGCTGTATTGATGGGGTTCCTGGTTAAAATGCCGGAATGTATCTATAAACCCTGAATTTATGAATTGCTCCATCCATTCACGTTCTTCGGGAAGAAAACCACTTGTATTGGCATTGGATTTTGGATTATGGATATCAATAGGTTTATGGCAAATGTTAAAATCGCCACAAAGAATAAGATTTGGAATTGTTTTTTTTAATGTCTCTATGTACGTTGTAAAATCATCCAGCCATTTCATTTTAAAGGCCTGGCGCAGGTCTCCACTGCTGCCACTGGGATGGTAAACGCTCATTACTGAAAAATCTTCGAAATCCACCCTTAAAACACGACCTTCATCATCGTACTCTTTTATACCACAGCCATAAGCAACATGAAGCGGCTTTTTCTTTGTGAAAATAGCCACTCCGCTGTATCCCTTTTTTTGTGCCGGGTACCAGTAATGGTGGTATCCTAACTCTTCAAATTCAAATACGCCAACCTGGTCAGGGCTTGCCTTTATTTCCTGGAGGCATAAAATATCAGGATCTGTGTTCCTCATCCATTCGATAAGGCCTTTACTCATGGCTGCCCTTATGCCATTAACATTGTAAGTGATTATCCGCATACTTAAAAATGGAAATTTAATATTAAAAAGCCTGATGGCAATGCTTATTGTTTTTTTCCGCCCGGTTTTTTTTTCAGTTTTGCGGTTTTTTTACCTTCTACTTCTATAAGTCCTATTATCTTTTTAAGATAAGCAACCTCGTTCTTAAGAAGCTGATTTTGATGCAGTAAATTACTTTCCGGGCTGTTCTTAGTATAATTTGTCTCAGGCTCCCGGGCGTTAAACGTTTTTATGCCCTCTACAGAATACTCTTTTTGTGCCGAATACAAGGAAAAAAAATCACAATTAAGAACCCTGCCAATTTTATTCAAGAGATCGGTATCTACACTTTCACGTTCAAAAATATCATACACCACATTCCTGCTTCTGCTTATTTTCTTCGCAAAAGCAGTTATGGAGATCCGCTGCCTGTATACTTCCTCTTTTATTTTTTTACCTACGTGAATTGGCATTTTTCAAAGGTAGAGCCTTGGAAAAAAAGGTAGCCATTCAAAATGCACTAAATAATAGTACACTGTGTAACTTTTTATAGTACATTTGTATTTAATCATTTGCTGAACCCACACTTCACACTATGAGAATTTTCAATTTATTTATTATGGGATATGTTTTATCAGGACTCGTTCTAATCACCTGCGAAAATAATGCGCAGGATTCTTATGAAAAACCTCAGAAAATAGACGTTAATACAGAATACAGCGATACCTGTTTTGAACTGTTACGTTTTACCGTGAATGCGCGTAACTGGAAAAGAATATCCGGTACCGACAGATATGTGGAAATTCTGATACCAGGTATTACTGAAGAGATTATGAAAGGAGGTTTTGTGATCATGTACCTGCATGAGGTCGGTAAAAATTTATCTTTGCCGTTTACTTATTATCAGGTGAGGAGAGCTTTATCTTTTCAGCCTTCCTACGAGAAAGGACGTGCTTATATTAATGTTCTTGGAAATTTTATCCTGAGTATTCACAGCAGCTACACCTTCAGAATCCTTATTGTTAATGCAAACGGACTTCGTCGTTTTAAAGACCTTAACTGGTATGATTATGAAGAAGTTAAGAGTGTGCTTAATGGAATAGATTTTAACTGATCTTAGAACCAGGATTAAACAAAAGAGGCTGTTTCAAAAGTCAAAAATGAATGTCAGTTCGAGCAGAATCGAGAACTGAAAGTCTTGAAAATTGCCGCATCTCGACTCCGCTCGAGGCGACAATTTTCAGGACCTAGAACTTTTGAGACAGCCGCTTTTTGAGTTAGAAGTGTTTTATTGCTTAATTACTTTTTCCGTGTGTTCGTAACTGGCATTTTTTATTTTGACATAATATACGCCGCAACTATAACTTCTCAGATTAATTCCTGTTATCTCTGATTGCACTTTCTCTATTGTAATAAGTTGTCCAATTGCATTATAGATCTCGATAGTTGTTTTATCATTTACGGTGCTTATTTGCACATCAAACATTCCATTTGTAGGATTTGGATAGATTTTTACATCTACATTACCCGATAATTCTTCTATGCCAGTACAAGGCTTAACGGCTATATTTACGGTTGCCGAATTTTTACATCCATGAAGATCAGTTCCGGTAACGGTATAAAACGTATTCGTTGTAGGGCTTACTGTAATTGTTGGATTTACGGATGCATTTCCCCACACGTAAGAAACACCTCCCGAAGCTGTGATAGAAACAGATTCCTTCAGGCACATGGTAGTTCGCGTTGCAGCTGCACTTATAACAGGGAGTGTAAATACCGTCAGCGAAGATAAAACCGGATCACTTACGCATAAGTTCGTTCCGGTTCCTGTAACCGAATAGGTATATTGACCCGCTATAGTTGGAGTTATTGTACCGAAAAAGAAACCTCCGTTGAGATTATAGGCGTTAGCCCCGAAAGGCGTAAGTGAAAAGGTTTCACCAAGACATATTGAACCACTATTAATTGTAATCATAGGAGTGTCATTAACCGTTACGCTTACGGTTGGATTGTTAACGGAAATGCAGCCTGCGGCATTGGTTCCTGCAAGGGTATAAATTGTAGTGGTGAGCGGCATGTCAGTAAACGTAGGTACACCACTTATACCGCCTGGATTTAAAGTGTACGAAATGGCACCTGAGGCATTAAATGTAACTGTTTTACCAGCGCAAATAGCACCTGGAGTAGGTGTTCCGATAGATACAAACGGTGCCGGAGTTACCGATACGTTAATAATGGCCGGAGCAGAGGTGCCGCATGTATACGTAGCACTTACAGAAAGATTGCCACTTGCTCCGGATGTTGCAGTGAGCGCACTGATAGTGCTTGTTCCCAGCCATCCAGGAGGAAGTGTCCAGATATACCCCGTGGCATTAGTAATAAAGGATGCTTGATAGGATGTAGGATCGCCCTGGCATAATAAGGTGCTTCCGGTAACAGAGGAAGGAGGTGCCGGTGTAAAAGGAGCAAATTGAATAGCCGTAGGAGTGCTGACAGACCACATTGCATTGTTTCGACC
>JAYSYG010000473.1:0-4087 GCA_043716685.1 Sphingobacteriaceae bacterium
CTTTTTAGGTGATATGAGTATATTTACAGATCATACCAATTAATAATTCTTGAGATTCCCGGAAACAGAACTGATCCTGACACCCGAAAACCGTGTATACCACCTCAATTTAAGAGGGGAGGATATTGCCAATGATGTAATTGTGGTAGGCGACCAGAACCGTGTAGCAGAGATCTCAAAGTATTTCGATACGATTGATTTTAAAACGGCGCACCGTGAATTTATTACTCACACCGGTTCCTTTAACGGGAAACGGATTACAGTATTAAGCACCGGAATTGGTCCGGATAATATTGATATAGTTTTAAATGAGCTCGATGCTGCTGTTAATATTGATCCTTTGAAAAGACAACTAAACCCGGTGTTACGCACACTTAATATTTTCAGGCTGGGTACCAGCGGCGCTCTTCAGGAATATATCCCCATTAACGGTTTGGTTGCCAGTACACATGGAATAGGGTTGGACGGATTGCTGAATTTTTATTCAGGCTGGAAAACGATCAACCAAGATCACATCAGCCAAGCTTTCATTCGACATGTAAATTGGCCGGAAAATCTGGCATACCCTTATTGTGTCTCAGCAAGTGAGACCTTGATAAATACATTTAATGATAGCGCTATTTACAAGGGCATTACCGCCACGGCGCCAGGTTTTTATGCACCGCAAGGCAGGGAGATCAGGCTCAGGGCATCCCTTACTGACCTTAATAATTTGCTGAATACTTTTACTTCCGGCAATCTGCAAATTACTAACTTTGAAATGGAGACTTCGGCACTTTATGGCCTTGGCAAACTTTTAGGCCACAATTGCCTTACCGTTTGTGTGATTATAGCGAACCGCATGCGTAAGGAGTTTACAAATGACTATACTAAAAGTGTTGCGCTTTTAATTGAAATATGTTTAAATAAAATAGCAGATTCTAAATGACAAGAGAAGAACTAATACAACAGATAAGAACAAAAAAAACATTTTTATGCGTGGGCCTGGATCCGGACACTGAAAAATTGCCTAAGCATTTGCTGGAGGAAGAAGGTGATCCCATTTACGAATTCAACAAAAAAATAATTGATGCTACTGCACCGCATTGCGTATCCTTTAAACCTAATTCGGCTTTTTATGAGGCTTACGGTTTGAGCGGGATTGGAAGCCTTGAAAAAACGATCCGCTATATAAAAACAAATTACCCGGATCATTTTTTAATTGCTGACGCCAAGCGCGGAGATATAGGGAACACCAGCACCATGTATGCGCGCGCTTTTTTTAAACGCCTTAACGCCGACGCAATTACAGTTGCACCTTACATGGGCAGCGATTCTGTTAAGCCGTTTTTACAGTTTGAAAATAAATGGACCATTGTTTTAGGATTAACAAGCAACGAAGGTTCCTCAGATTTTCAGCAACTAAAGATAGAAGGAAAAGATCTTTACATGCATGTACTTGAAACCTGCGCCCAATGGGGAACTGAAAACAATATGATGTTTGTGATAGGTGCTACCAAGGCGAAACTTTTGGAAGACATTCGTAAAGTAATTCCAAAACATTTTTTATTGATCCCGGGTGTTGGGGCACAAGGAGGAAGCCTGGAAGATGTTTGTAAATATGGATTAAACAGTGATGTAGGATTACTGGTAAATTCCAGCCGTAATATCATCTACGCATCTACCGGGAAAAACTTTGCCGAAAAAGCCGCCGAAGAAGCAGAAAAAATTGCGAATGAAATGAAAACATTTTTATAAATGAACCAGGCCAAGAAAGACTAAAGAGAGCCATGCCAGATCCGTCCTGCTTCCCTTCAGTTCTGCCTCCTGGCTCAACAAACAATTAACTATTCACTATCAACCATAAACTATCCACTATCAACTACCATGGAAGAACAACCAGCACAACCGCATTTAGACATTGAATTAAGCGAAGAGGTCGCCGAAGGAATTTATTCTAACCTTGCAATTATCACACATTCACAAAGCGAATTTGTAATTGACTTTATTAAAATTATGCCAGGCGTTCCAAAAGCGCGTGTTAAATCGCGTATTTTACTTACGCCTCAACATGCAAAGCGCCTCGTAAAAGCACTTGCGGAAAATTTACAGAAATTTGAGCAGATGCATGGCAAGATCAAGGACCTTGAAAATGGTTTACCAATGAATTTTGGAGGACCAACGGCGCAGGCCTAGAATATTTGTGTGTGTTTTGCACCTCTGGTGAAAGAATGCTCCTTTATGTTTTCTAAAACATTTGGTCCCTCCGGTATACAGGTAGTAACTATGTTTGTATGATCAAACGTCCGGGCAAAACATCTTAACAAAATTACTCTCGTGTCATGTCAATCAAAAACTGCCGCAGCAAAACCTAACAGGGTTACAGTATCGTCACGAAACCCTTTTCAGGGTTTACCAACAAGCATAGTTGACATAACACGAGTGTTTAATGACACTGGAGGAACGAAACTATAACAATTACTTTATTGATCGAAAACCGAAATATTGACGCGTTCAACTTACTTACATCCGCAGACTCATAAACAATTTTCATTTTGTTGAAAAATTGAATTTTATAAGCGCGATAAGCTTTCTATTTTTATAAAAACTGATATTTACATGAACGAAGCACGCCTCCATTTTAAGATTGCAGACCTTTTAAATTTAAACTCCAAAGACGTAACCGCTACGGTTAACTTATTAGACGAAGGAGCTACTGTTCCTTTTATTTCACGCTACCGTAAAGAAGTTACTGGAAGCCTCGACGAAGTGCAGATCGCACAGATCCGTGATGAGATTGAACGCCTGCGCCAGTTAGAACAAAGAAGAGAATCCATTTTAAAATCTATTGACTCGCAAAACAAATTAACGGAAGAGTTAAGAGAAAAGATAATGGCTGCCGAAACCCTCAGCAAGTTGGAAGATCTGTATTTACCCTATAAGCCAAAACGCAGAACCAAAGCTACAATTGCAAAAGAAAAAGGCCTGGAGCCGTTGGCGCACTTTATACTGGAACAAAAAAACAACTCCGTTTTTGAAGAAGCGGAAAAGTTCATTTCAGAAGAAAAAGAAGTGCCTTCTGTACTGGAAGCATTGCAGGGTGCCCGAGATATTATTGCCGAGATCATGAGTGAAGATGCACTGGTTCGGGAAAGTATGCGCGAACTGTTTAAAAAATCAGCTACCATTAAGAGCCGCCTTATAAAAGGCAAAGAAGAAGAAGGTGAGAAATTTGAGGATTATTTTGAATGGGAAGAAAAATTAATGAGTTGTCCATCGCACCGTTTATTGGCCATGCGACGTGGTGAAAAAGAAGATATTTTAATTCTGGACATCACCGTTGATAATGATGAAGCAAAAGGTCTGATCGAGCGGAAAATGATTACCTCGCGAGGAGAAAGTGCCAATCAAATAAAGGAAGCTATTGAAGAAGGATACAAGCGCCTGCTCCAACCCAGCATAGAAGCAGAAATGCGCTTGCTTACCAAACATCAGGCAGATGAAAAAGCAATTGTAGTCTTTGCAGATAACCTGAGAGAATTATTACTGGCTTCCCCTCTCGGAGAAAAAACAATTCTTGCACTTGACCCGGGATTCAGATCCGGCTGTAAATTGGTAGCACTTAACAAAGAAGGAAAATTACTGGAAGAAACCGTTATTTATCCGCATGAACCGCAACGCAGGGTAACAGAAGCGGAAATGATCGTACTCGCTTTTTGTCAGCGGCATGAAGTGGAAGCTATCGCGATTGGCAATGGAACTGCATCGCGCGAGACAGAACAGTTTGTGCGCAATATTGATGTGCTTCCAAAATCTATTTCTGTTATTGTAGTAAGTGAAGCAGGGGCTTCTGTGTATTCAGCATCTGATGTTGCACGTGAAGAATTCCCTGACAAAGATGTAACGGTGCGTGGCGCAGTTTCTATTGGCCGTCGCCTTGCAGATCCTTTGGCGGAACTTGTAAAAGTTGATCCGAAATCCATTGGTGTTGGACAATATCAACATGACGTAGATCAAACACTTTTGAAAAATAAGTTGGACGAGGTCGTAGGAAGTTGCGTAAATACTGTGGGAGTTGAATTAAACACCGCCTCCAAGCAGCTGTTAT
>JAYSYG010000474.1:0-4073 GCA_043716685.1 Sphingobacteriaceae bacterium
TGGGCAAATGGTATCGGCGGTCAATCGGAAACCATTATCGGTAGCTGGATGAAAAAACGCGGCAACCGCAAAGAGATGATCGTTGCTACCAAAGTGGGAAAAGAAATGGGCCACGGCAAGATCGGGCTTTCAAAAAAGTACATTCTTAAGGCGGTTAACGATTCGCTCAAACGCCTGCAAACAGATTACATAGATCTCTACCAGAGCCACGACGATGATAAAAACACACCGCTGGAAGAAACCCTCGATGCCTACCAACAGCTAATTAAACAAGGAAAGATAAGATATATCGGAGCTTCTAATTATTCCGCAGAGCGTTTAAAAGAAGCCTTGGCCGTAAGTGAAAAGTTTAACTACCCGCGCTACGAAACCCTGCAACCGCATTACAATCTGGTGGAACGTTCTTTATTTGAAGGTGACCTTGAAACCGTTTGCCTTGAAAATAATATTGGTGTCATTCCTTATTACTCACTCGCCTCGGGGTTTCTTACCGGCAAATACCGCAGTGGAAATGACAGTTCAAAAAGTATTCGTGGTAAAGGTGCTTCCAAATACCTTAATGAAAAAGGATTTAAAGTTTTAACGGCGCTGGACGAAATTTCCGATGCCCTTAAAACAAAACCTGCTACTGTGGCTTTGGCCTGGCTCATCGCAAGACCTTCTGTTACCGCACCCATTGCAAGCGCTACAAGTGCTCAGCAACTAAAAGATCTTACCAATGCAATGAACTTAGAATTTGATCGTCCTGAAATTGAATTGTTAAACGAAGCGAGCAAATAGAAAAGAACCATTCCCGAACGTGTTTAGCGCAGCATAACCTCAGCTGCAAAATATTTTTTTGTAATAAGGTCGATTAAAAACTCATTTCCTATTTCATCCAGATTATACCGCTCTACTTCACCGATCCGTTCTCCATCATACATGAGCTTAAAAATAATTTTCTGAGTACCGGGGTCCGGACTAAACCAAATATACATCGGTAAAATCTCTGCTTCAAAATCCACTTTAATGCCTTCGGCTTCACCCTTCACAGAGTCCAGTCTCAGGTGTACAAATTCACCGTTTATGATCTTTAAAGCTCTGTGATCATGGCTCCTGTCAGTTTCTTCAGCCGTTTTCCTGAAAATATTCAGAATACGGGTGTTTAAAACCGTATCATAGCCATTAAGAAATGCTTCCTCTCTCAGGGTCTTCTCTTCAATTCGTTTTGCGATTTCCTTTCTTACGTGTTCCGGTTTTTCTCTCCGTTCAAGGATTGCTGTTTTTAAATCTTCCATAGGCCAGGTGATTTAATTAATACAAGACAAATGTATTGTGATTTAGAACGCACCGGTGTTAAATCTCAAATATTAACACCTGCCAACTTTTGAACACTTTCCTAAAAACGGTTCATATCCTTCTTTTCTTCCTTAAACTACAGTTTAAAAAACACTTCACACTAACTTCTATCCATTCATCATTTATTTCTTACTTTAGTCCGACTGAAATGTTTTTCAAAAAGAACCATATTGTTTTTTACCTTTTGTTTTTCAAATTCGCTTTTGTTTTGAGCCAAATCGAAACGCAGGTAAAAACGCTTCTCTTTTCTTCTTTCTTTGCCGAAAAAAATCTTTCAAGTTCAAACATTACCTGCTTTTTTCAGGATAGCAAAGGCTATATGTGGATCGGCACTGAAGACGGACTAAATTACTTTAATGGTAAAACTATAAAGATTTTTAAGCACGATCATCTCGATAAAAACTCTTTACCTGGAAATTTTGTGGGTTCTATCACTGAAGATAAGGAAGGGCGCATTTGGGTTGGTACCAGCCAGGGCGTAGGTAGAATGAACCCGGATCTTTTTGTTTTCGAGAATTATTTTGAAGATACAAAAAATCAAAGTCTTGGTTACAAGACAAATGTATACGTAGATAAAGAAAATAGCGTCTGGGTATTTTCCGCAGCTCTCTATAAATTGAATAAGGTAAATAATGCTTTTGAAAAAATACAGTTTAAAAACGAAACCGGCATCACCGATAAACTTTTTACTGGTCTTTTCGAGGATTCAAAAAAAAGATTCTGGCTTAGTACAAGCGACAACTTATACCGCTTCTTCCCCCATGAAAATAAGCGTAAAGCATTCACACATTTTAAAGGAAAGGTGCATTTTTTTCCGCCAACCGAAAATAAAAATGGAATGTTAGTTGCCGGTACCTGGGACGATGGCATCTATAAGATAAATCCCGGAAGTGGCTCTCTGGATACAATAGAACGCAAAGGTGTCCGGCATCGCTGGTCTTTTCAACAACTTAATGGCAAAGAATTCCTTTGGTTCGGAACCTGGCTTACCTCCTCGAATCTAATTACCAAAAATAGTACACATTATAGCAACGAAAAAAATAATCCTTATTCCTGTAAAAATGCGGAAATAGCTGCTCTCTTTACAGATGCACAAAACCAATTGTGGATTGGATATGCAACAAAGGGCATCCAGGTAGTTTCTCCTTCCAACCAGGCGTTTAAAACATTTAACATTGCCGAAAAAGAAGCTATGTTTCCCATCCTGAATTGTTTTATCAAGAGCAAAGATTTTTCGTATGCCGGGGGTTGGTACAATTATTCTCTTGTAAAGCTTGATAAGGGTAACAGACCACTAAAAAGCTGGAAAACTTTGATACCAAAGATCGGGCAGATGGAAAATAATATCTCAGATGCCTGGAACGACAATAAAGGAAACATTTGGTTCAGCTCGTCTTTTGGTGTAATTAAATTTAATGAAGCGACTGAAAAAACAGAATTATTTAAGATGGATAGTTCCGTTTGCAAAAGAAGTTTTTTTCTCCAGATGTTATCCGAAGGGGATTCTGTACTCTGGTTCTCGGGTTATTTTTGCGGGCTCACCCGGTTTTCAATCGCAACAAAAAAATTCCAGAACTGGGGTGCAAACATCCGTTCGCTTTACTGGGGCATTACACGTGATAACTCAGGCCTTCTATGGCTGGCAGATAATTCAGGAATGCTCACAGGTTTTGATCCTAAAACCAAAATCTTTATCACTAAAAATTATAACCATCTTACGGAAGGTGTAATTTGTAGTTCCATTATTTTCGACAGCATTAGTAACACTCTTTGGGTAAGTACTATAAACGGACTGTTGCGAGTGAACCGTAAAACATTTACCGCAAAATTATTTTCAGAAAAAGATAATCTTCCCACCAGCCAGGTAAATGCCGTTCAGTTTGATAAGGACCGCCGCCTTTGGATAGCAACCAATAAAGGACTTTGTTTTTATGATCCCAAACAAAATATCTTCAAGACCTTTTTCTCAAATAACGGCCTGCCGGATAATGTGCTAAACCAGTTGTTTAAAATCCTGCCAAACGGAGATCTTTATATAGGTTGTCGCGACGGATTCTCTGTGCTTGAGACAGATGCTGTTCATTTCGAAAAATCGGGCCAATTGGTAAGTATAGGCAAGGTCTACGAGTCGGGAAGGATAATTCCCTCAAAAAAAAGAGGAACACAAAAAATAATCGAGCTGAATTATGATGAGACTAACATCCAGATAGAATTTTCTTCCAACGACCTTATCAATTCAGAAGATAACCAGCTTCTCTTTCGGCTCGAAGGCTACGACGGAAACTGGAACACTGCACAAAACGGCATCGTAAATTACAGCAAGCTGGCACCCGGCGAATACCAGTTTCATGCAAGCGCTATTAATCACAATGGCGTTCAGTCAGATCAGGACGATTTTCTTATACTACTAATACGGCCACCGTTCTGGAAAACGGCCTGGTTTATTTTCCTTGTTTCTTTTTGTTTATTTATATTCACACTCCTGGCCGCACGTTATGTTTTTACAAGAAATCTCAGAGAAAAAATTTTAATTCTTGAAAAAGAACAGGCTATTGAAAAAGAACGCAGCCGGATAAGCCAGGACATGCATGATGAACTTGGCAGTGGACTTACCAAGATCAGTATCCTGAGTGAAGTGGCGCTCACACAATTAAACGATTCCGCAAAAGCTAAAAATCAACTCGAAACAATTTCCTCTTCCTCGCGTGAACTCGTAGATAATCTGCAGGACATTA
>JAYSYG010000475.1:0-12186 GCA_043716685.1 Sphingobacteriaceae bacterium
TTAAAGACCTGGCCTTACTTATTAAAAAAATTGTTGGTTACACCGGAGACATTAAACATGATCTTACAAAACCTGACGGCACGCCAAGAAAATTAATGGATGTGAGTTTTCTTCACGGGCTTGGATGGAAACATACAATTAACCTTGAAGAAGGGATCAAATCTGTTTACGAAGATTTTCAGAAAAAAGAAAACGTGAAGGTTTGGTGAGCCAGGGTTAAATTTAAGGCATCCGGGAAACAATACACATGCTCAATACAACCTTTTCATATAAGACCTTTCCTGTCTTACTCTCCGTTGTTCTGTTTTTTGTTGCGTTACCAGTTCATGCGCAGTTTTATAATTTACCAAACGATTATTCTTTTTCTTTGTTTACCGAGAAGCAGCTGGCACGAAAAGACTCGTCTGTACACACCGGCTTAAAACCTTATGTGCATTTTTTCTCAAACAAATATGTTAACGTTGGAGACACCCACCGGATCTTCAAATTTATTACTGACGATCCCGCACTCGATCTTTTCTTTTACAAGCATTTTTTAAAAGTAGAACCAAAAAAAGAAAAATTTAAGCTCAGGCTCGATCCCTTGTTAAATCTCGAGTCCGGCAGGGATTATCTGAACAAAGGTACTGGCAGCCTGTACACAAATACCCGTGGCCTGATAGGATGTGGGTACATTGGGAACAAGGTTTATTTCGAGAGTTTATTTGCCGAAAACCAGGCCTTTTTTCCGTATTACCTCTCCACCAATGTACGGAGTTCATTGGTTGTACCCGGGCAAGGAAGGTGGAAGCAGTTTAAGAACACGGGTTATGATTATGCTTTTTCTTCCGGCTTTGTTTCAATACAGGCTTTTAAAAATGTAAACATACAGGTAGGTCATGGCAAACAAAAAATCGGGAATGGGTACCGCTCTTTATTGTTGAGTGATAATTCATTTAATTACCCCTATGCACGAATTACGCAGCAGTGGTTTAAAGGGAAGGTTCAGTACACGAATATTTATGCGGTACTCATGAATATGGTTTCGGCCTCCAAATTCGTTAACCCGAATACAGAACGCCTGTTTCAGAAAAAAGCGGCTTCTTTTCAGTATCTGAGTATTAATCTAACGCGTTTTTTAAACGTCGGTCTTTTCCAGGGAATGATCTGGCAGGCTGGAGATGCTAAAAACAGGCAGCACATGGACTGGCATTATTTTAATCCGGTTATTTATACTAACCTAGCGGCTTACGGGTTAAATAATAAAAATAATATTATCACCGGTATTGATTTAAAACTAAAACTAAGTAACACCATAAATATATATGCACAAGGTATGCTGGATAGGATTCTTTCCGATTCATCTACCGCTGCAGGTGGGTGGCAGGCAGGAATTAATTATTTCGATGCTCTGGGGATTAAAAATTTGTTTCTTCAGATGGAATATAATAATGTAAAGCAGGGAAGTTATTTAAACACATCAAGAAACAGCGATCAGTCTTATTCACATTATAATCAAACATTAGCATATACTCCCGGCTGTGGTGAAGAATTTATTTTTATTGCCGATTACAAGGTAAAACGTTTCTTTACGAATGTACGCTACAACTACCAAGCAGTTCCACAGGGGACACTTTACAACTACCATGGTTATGTGAACATGATCAATGCAAAAATTGGATATGTGATCAATCCATCCTATAATTTAAACATATGTATTGGCATGCTTTACAGAAGTCAAAAATTTTCTATCTTTAACACCTTGAACAACGAGGCAAACTATATCTACCTGGGTTTCAAAACCAGCCTGTATAATTTGTATTACGACTTTTAAATGGCGGCATTAATACTTGTTTTTTTAACCTCTTTCATAGTAGTTCTCTACTCAACGCCTGCCTTAATTAAGGTAGCTGTTTTAAAGCGGCTCATTGATACTCCAAGCGAAGAACGTAAAATTCACAAACGCTCTGTTCCTACTATTGGAGGTATTATTATTTACGCCGGAACCTTATTTGCCTACGCACTTTGGTTTAATGTAAGAGAGGGAGCCGAAGAGGATGTTGTTTCTACATCTATAAATGAATTTAAGCTCATTGTTGCAACAAGTCTTATTCTCTTTTTTGTAGGCGTAAAAGATGACATAATTGGAACGGCCCCGGTAAAAAAATTGTTCGCTCATATTATAGTTGCGCTTATTCTTGTGTTGATGGGCAATATCCGGATCACTGGTCTTCATGGTATTTTCGGCGTATACGAAATTCCTTATTGGGGTAGTGTTTTTATTTCTATTTTCACGTATGTGGTAGTTGTAAATGCTTTTAATCTTATTGATGGTGTTGACGGATTAGCTGCCGGCGTGGGCTTTATTAGTTCCTGCGCGTTTGGCACCTGGTTTATTTTTGCCAATGAGTTCGGTTATGCAGCACTTTCATTTGCGCTGGCCGGAGCACTTACAGGGTTTTTAATTTTTAATTTTTCTCCCGCAAAAATATTTATGGGTGATTCAGGGTCTCTTGTTATTGGCATGTTTATTTGTGTATTGGCTATAAAAATGATAGAGTATCCAACAGGTCAACTCGATAGTTTTTGGATGCGCATCAGCAAACCTGTCTTTGCTATTTCAGCGCTTGCATACCCTTTGCTGGATACGCTTCGTGTATTTATTATCAGGGCAGTAAAGGGCCAGTCGCCCTTCAACGCAGACCGCAATCACATTCACCACAAGCTTATTGATTGTGATTACAGCCATGTGAAAACAGTAATAATCATTTATACTTTTTCAGTTGTTACTATTGGAGCATCGCTGCTTACCTACTATTCTTACATTCCGACATATAGTCTTTTAACTGTAGTAGGCAGCGGAGGATTCTTTCTTTTAATTGTTATAAATATTAACAAAAGAAAGGCAAAAAATAAAATAGCTGCTTCAGAAGAGGAATCAAAGGCAGAATAATAACCTGAATACCCTTAAAATTTACCGCTCCTGTAAGATTTTCTTCCAGACCACGGTTTCGTAAATAATTTATTTAATTTTAAAGCATATTTACGCCATGAAAAATCTCATTTTTATATTCCTGCTGCTGCTTTCTTTGTCCGGGACATCCCAGTCCGCATGGGATCTGCAGACGTGTATTACATACGCCCTTAATCATAACATTTCGTTGAGGCAAAGCGCTTTAAACAATGAAATAAACAAGAACAATACAGATCAAAGTAAAGCTGGCATTCTTCCTTCATTAAATGCAGGTGCTTCGCATGTTTATAATTTCGGGCAAACGATTGACAGGTTTACAAACACGTTTGCAACCAGCCGGGTGCTTTCACAAAGTTTCTATATTAGCAGCAGTGTTGTTTTATGGAGCGGCCTGAGTCAAATTAATAATGTAAAGTCGAATGAATATAATTACCTGAGTGGTGTGGAGCGTTTGAAGCAACAACAGAACGATCTTTCTTTAAACGTTGCCAATGCCTACATCGGTGTTATTTTTTCTGAAGAGATTTTAAAAATATCTCAAAACCAATATTCAGTAACGGCAGAGCAGCTCGACAGAACGTCGAAACTTGTAAATGCCGGTGCACTTGCTAAAAGCGTTGAATACGATATTAAGGCGCAACTTGCAAATGAAATGGTTAATGTAACTGTAGCCGAAAACAATTACCAGATCTCTACTCTGAGCCTGAAACAGCTCATGAACCTGGATAGCGTAACAAATTTCGCAATCGTGCGCCCCGAGATTACTTTGAGCGAAGCACAATTGCTCGAGAACAACGTACAATATATTTATGAATCCAGTTTAAAAACACAACCTAGTATTAAAAGCAGCGAGTATAGCATTTTAAGCGCGGAAAGTTATCTGAGATCGGCTAAAGGAAGAATAAGCCCTACTCTTACATTTAATGCCAGTATGGGAACAGGAACATCTGGTCTTGCGAAAGATATATTGGGTGTAACGTATACAGGTAATAAAAACCCGATTGGATTTACAGACAGCGGCCAAATCGTTTATACCCCCGAAACACAATATATTACCCGCGAAAAAAGTTTTTCAAATCAGTTTAAAGACAACGTTAACAAGAGCCTTGGATTTACTTTGAATATTCCGCTATATAATGGTTTACAAACACACACGGCCATTAAGAACGCAAAGATAAATGCACTCAACGCACGTTTCTCGCAGGAGCTTACCGAACAAACGCTTTACAAAAATATTACACAGGCACATGTAAACGCGAAAGCCGCGCTTAATAAATATATGGCAAGCAAATTCAGCGTGGAAGCCGCTACGGAATCGTTCAAGTATGCCCAGCAAAAATTCAATGCGGGGGTTATCAGCGCTCTCGATTTCAGTACTTCTAAAAACAGATTGTATGCTGCAGAAAGTAATTTATTACAGGCAAAATACGATTATGTATTTAAATTGAAGGTACTGGATTATTACCAGGGTAAACCTTTAGGATTTTAATCAAAAGAATTCCTCGAAGCTATGCTTCGGGATTAACTCATTATTTTGAGACACGATCCTATAGATATCGGATTCACGAATTAACACGAATGGATTTTGTTAGTACAATTAGTGGCAAAATCTTGAGGCTCTGTCTTGGGGTTATTCATTCTTTTTCTTTTTTCTAAAAATAATTCTTAAGATCGGCAAAGCCGTTAGGATGATTAGGGCAATGAAAATGTAACCCATATAATCTGTTATTTGTGGAAAGACCTGAACTAAAAAGTAACCAATTCCCGTTAAGCTTAGTATCCATGCCAAGGCACCAACCACATTAAAGAACATAAATTTTAAAAAATCTATTTTAATCACACCTGCTATAATGGGGGCAAAGGTTCTCACCACCGGTAAAAATCTGGCCATTACGAGTGTAAAGTTTCCGCCATATTTATCGTAATATGTTTTAGTGATCTCAATTTGTTTTTGTTTAAAGATCCAACTGTCTTTTCTGGCATATAGTTTTTCTCCGGCCTTTCTTCCAAACCAGTAACCTGCCGTGTTACCAAGAATGGCAGCAAGCGACATTAAAACAACCAGTTCAAAATAACCAATATGCATCAGGTCTGGTTTGGCTTTACATAAAATACCGGCAAGTAAAATAAGATTGTCGCCAGGTAAAAAAAAGCCGACCAGCAAACCTGTTTCAGCAAAGATCACAAATAACAAAAGCCACAACCCACCATATTGAATGATGCTGTTAGGGTCGGTTAATTGTTTTAAAAATTCCCACATGATCAGAACGCTGTAAAGGTATTTTCTTTACGGAAGATTGCCGCTTTAATATTTTCTACATCACCTTTAGGAATGGAATCGATCAGCTTGCGTGTATACTCGCTTTTAGGATTCAGGTAAATTTCATCCGGATCGCCCATCTCTTCAATTTTTCCCTTTTTCATAACGATCATACGATCGCTCATAAATTTAACTACACTTAGATCGTGGCTAATAAAAATGTAGGTGAATTTAAATTCCTGCTTTAATTCGTTCAATAAATTAAGCACCTGTGCCTGAACGCTCACATCCAATGCGCTAACGCTCTCATCACAAATAATAAATTTAGGGTCAAGGCCCAAAGCACGTGCAATACAAATACGCTGGCGCTGCCCTCCGCTAAATTCGTGGGGATAACGGTTATAGTGTTTTTCTTCAAGACCAACTTTTTTTAGTAGGCTCAAAACCCTCTCCTTTCTCTCCTTTTCTGTTTTAAAAATTTTGTGTACACGCATGGGCTCGGCAATAGCATTTCCAATGGTGATACGCGGATTGAGAGAGGAATAAGGGTCCTGGAAAATGATCTGCATGTGCCGGCGGTATTGCCTGAACTCACTCTCGCTCATTTTAAGAATATCTTTGTTTTTATAAAGAATAGTTCCGCCGATTGCTTCTGTTAATTTTAAAATCGTTCTGCCGAGCGTTGTTTTACCGCAGCCACTTTCCCCTACAAGTCCCAGGGTTTCTCCTTCATACACATCGAAACTTACATCGTCCACTGCTTTGCTGTAATCCAGCACTTTGCCGAAAAGTGTTTTTTTAGAAGGAAACCAGGTCTTTACATTTTTAAGCTCTAATAGTTTACTACTCTTATATAATTTTTCCCGCGTTTCTTTCCTTTCCTGGTCTGTAATAATTGCACTTTTTAATGCCTCGCTTACATTGTTTTGAACTTCTATAATTTCCCCATTCTCGGCACGTGTCATAAAATCGCTTACCACCGGCAGGCGTTTTACGCGAAAACTCAAAGGAGGACGACAGGCTAATAAACTTTTTGTATAGGGATGTTTGGGATTCGAAAAAATTTCTAATACAGGGCCTTGCTCTACTATCTTACCCTTATACATTACCACAACCTGGTCTGCCAGTTCAGCAATCACACCAAGATCATGCGTAATAAACATAATTCCCATCTGGTATTGTTGCTGAAGCTTTTGCATCAACTCCAAAATAGTTTTCTGAACTGTTACATCCAATGCCGTAGTGGGTTCGTCAGCAATTAATACACTAGGCTCACAGCTAATTGCCATAGCGATCATTACCCGCTGTTTCTGGCCGCCTGATAACTGATGAGGGTAACGGTCAAACATTAATTCAGGAGTCGGCAACTGAACTTCTGTAAACAGTGCTATCGTTTTTTGCCTGGCAGCTTCTTTAGAAATAGATCTATGCAACAAAATGGATTCCATTACCTGTTCGCCGCATTTCATTACAGGATTTAAAGAGGTCATGGGTTCCTGGAAGATCATGGCAATTTCATTACCTCGGTAACTGCGCATCTCGTCTTTTTTCGTCTTAACAAGATCTACTTTGCGACCATCTTTTGTATGATATATGATCTCTCCACCGGTAATTTTTCCCGGAGGATTTGGAATTAGCTGCATAACGGAAAGCGAGGTAACCGATTTACCGGAGCCGCTTTCGCCAACAATACCAATGGTTTCGCCTTTGTATAATGTAAATGAAACATCGTTAACAGCCTTAACGAACTCGGTTTCTGTTTTAAACTGGGTTACCAGGTTTTTCACTTCAAGCAAAGGCTGCTTCTGCATAATTCAGATAAATTCTATACGCTTAAAGTAAGAATTATTTTTTAGATAATTCGGGCGTTGCGTTAAACAAACCAACAAGTAAAAGTGAATTTAGTGAGTTCTGAACTCCTGAAATTGAACCTATTTAACATCAATCTGGCAGGTATAAACGTTAACGCCGCTGAGTTCCTTGCCATAGTCGTTGCACTGCTTCTCTGCTGCATGCTGCTTTGTATTATAAATCGACTTGGTTTGTTTCCCGCGACCGTTTGGCGGACCATCATACCAACAGGTGCATTCCCAGTCTTTGGGCTTTTCACAAGCAATGAGCATTGCTGTTAGAAATAAAAATAAACCTTTGGTTTTCATGATGAAGCCATAAATCTAATGATTTTTCTATCGCAAAATTAATGCAGTTTGAAACAAACGTATTTTATGTCTTCGCCTCTGTCTGTAAACAATTTTTCGTAATACGTTTTTATATTGATTAGCTCCTGTCTGTCGGCAGGGCAATTTTTATACAGATCGTTGGTATGCCAGATAATAGGAAATTTATTATCTGTGATCACCTCCAGTGTATACTCATAAAAACTGGTACTGTCTGTTTTTAAATGTACAATTCCATTTGGTTTAAGGAATTTTTTATAACGATTGGTAAACAAATTATGCGTTAAACGTTTTCGTTCGCGGGTACTTTGCGGTTGAGGATCCGGAAAGGTGATCCAGATCTCGTCTACTTCATTTTCAGAAAAACAGTAATCGATAAAATCAATGCGTGTTCTTAAAAAGCCGACATTGCCAAGCTTATTGTCAATGGCTTGCTTTGCCCCGGTCCAGATACGGTTGCCTTTAATATCTACGCCAATATAGTTTTTACCGGGATTATTCTGCGCAAGGCCAATGGTATATTCCCCTTTCCCACATCCTAATTCGAGTACAATCGGGTTATCGTTCTTAAAATAGTTTGATCGCCATTTCCCTTTTAAATTAAACCCTTCGGAAAGCTTTTCAAAAAAAAGAGTAAAACAATTTCCGAATGTATCAAACTCTGCAAATTTTTCCTGTTTACTAGGCATACTTTTTCACTACTTAATTCCCTTGTCAGGGATTTACAATTTCTTCGTTATTCTGAAGTTCGTATAATTTTTTAAATCTACTTTCTCTCTTCATTAATTCGGGGATGGAACCTTCTTCGGTTATTTCACCTTTATCAAACACCAGCACTTTATTTACATGTTTGATGGTGGATAAGCGGTGCGCAATAATTATAGAAGTACGTCCTTCCGAAATTTTCTCTACGGCACGTTGAATTAATATTTCGGTTTGTGTATCAATCGTAGCAGTCGCTTCGTCCAAAATAAAAATTGCCGGCTGGTAGACAAAAGCCCTTATAAAGGCAATGAGCTGGCGTTGACCTGCTGAAAGGCTTTGACCGCGTTCTTTTACCTGGTAATCAAACCCACCTGGCAAGGAAAGAATATACTCATATAAGCCGATCTGTTTTGTAGCGTTCACCACATCTTCAAATTTTATAGACGGATTATTTAAGGTAATATTATTCAGGATAGAGTCGTTGAATAAATAAACATCTTGCAAAACAACGCCGGTATTTTTGCGTAGTGACTCCAGGTCAAGACTCCTTATCTCTACTCCATCAATTAAAATCTGGCCTTTGTTGTACTCGTAAAAGCGGCTCAACAAATTGATGATTGTAGATTTGCCTGCCCCGGTAGACCCAACCAATGCTATAGTTTGACCCGCGCTTATCTTAAAGGAAACATCTTTTAAAACATAGTGATCCAGCTTGTATGCAAACCACACATTTTTAAATTCGATTGATTCTTTTACATTTTCAAATTTAATTGTTCCGATGCTGTTAATTTTTTCATCCGTATCCAAAACCTTAAAAACACGCTCAGCAGAAACGATTCCCATTTGTAAGGTATTTAAACGATCTGCCAGCATGCGGATTGGGCGGAACAACATGTTTACCATCATCACAAAAAAAGTGATATCACCAAGATTTACAGCATATGCTCCTCCTTTAACACCAATAAACCAAATAATAAGGGCTATAGAAAAAGAGGATAGTATTTCAACTACCGGAAAAAATACTGAATAATAAAAAATGGATTTGATATTCGCAGTGCGGTGCTGTTGATTGATCTCTTTGAATTTTCCAAGTTCTTTTTCCTCTCGGTTAAATAGTTGTACCAGCCGCATCCCGGTTATGTGTTCCTGGGTAAACGTATTTAAAGAAGCAACCGCGTTTCTAACCTGTGTAAATGATTTTTTTACGCCACGTTTAAACAATGCAGTTGCAATAAATAATAATGGAATTGTACTCAATGCTAAAAAGGCCAGGATCCAATTCTTAATAAACATGGCGACAATAAAAATAACAAGCATCACCATATCTCCTGCAATGACTATAAATCCCTGGGAAAAGACATCGTTTAAACTTTCAATATCCGAAATAGCCCTTGTAACGAGAGTTCCCACAGGTGTGTTGTCAAAATAGGTGTTTTTTAAATGAAGTATGTGTGAATATACCTGATTGCGCAGGTCACGAACCACGTTCTGACCCAGCAAATTAGTGATGCGGATATTTATTACCTGCAAAAAAGCTTCAAAAATAAGAAAGCCCAAAATGAGCAGACAAATATAATTTAGCTTTTCGATACTTCTCTCTTTTATAACAAAATCATCGAGAGCGGTGCTGATCAGTAATGGTCTTACAATAGCAAGTGAAGCCAGTAATAAGGTCATAACGATCGCTCCAAAAAAAAGTTTTTTGTAAACCGCTGTATACCCTAATATGCGGCGTATCAGGCCAACATTTAATCCTTTATTTTTTATTTCTTTACCCACTAAAAATTTCTTTTGCATATTTTATTCCGACTAAAAACAGTGCATTGGCCGGGGCATTGTTTCCTGCAACTCTTCGGTCTTTTGCTTCAATGATCTTTCTAAAATCGCTTATCGTAATTTTATTTTTTCCTACCATCACAAGTGTTCCTACGATCGCGCGTACCATACCTCGTAAGAACCTGTCAGCACTGACGGTAAAGCGCCATTCCTGTTCACCATTCTTTTGCCAGGTTGCTTTGGTGATCTTGCAATTATTTGTTTTATTCTGGGTATTTAACTTACTAAAGCTAGTAAAATCTTCGTATTCCAGCAGCGTAGCGGCAGCCTTGTTCATAAGTTCAAAATCCAGCTCCCCGTAAACATACCAGCTAAACGTATCGCGAAACGGGTTTTTATGCTGGTTCAAATAGTAATAATATACACGTTGGGTGGCTTCAAACCTTGCATGAGAGGTGTCTTTTACCTTTTGGATATCCTGCACAGCTATTGTTGGAGGAAGTATAGTATTGAATTTATAGATCCAGTGATTTTTGTTTGTTATAAGATCTGCACAATGGCTGTCGAAATGAGCGACATAGTTTTTAGCATGAACCCCCGCATCGGTTCTGCCACAGCCAATAAGATCGATCTTTTCTTTTAAGAGCATGGATAATTTTTCTTCTAAAACCTGCTCCACCGTATTCGCCGTATTTTCCTGGATCTGCCAACCATTAAAGTCCATACCATTATACGAAAGCGTTAAAAAAAACCGGGCCATCGGGCAAAGTTAGGGTTTATTTGGAATTTTCAGGTAACTAACCTCTACAAATAAAGCCACAGATTGCACTGATGACACAGATTATTTTCGAGATAATCGGTTCACTATTTAATCTGCTAAATCTGTGTCATCTATGGCCAAAACATAGAGCCAGCATTTCGCCTATCCAGCTTAAATCACTACTTTTATAGGCTCATTTATGTCGAAAATTAAGAAGAATTTTGTTTTAGAAAACCTCGAAGTGGTGGATATCAGTACCGAAGGAAAAGCCATTGCCAAAAACGAGGGCCTGGTTGTTTTTATTGAAGGTGCCGTACCTGGTGATATTGTAGACGTAATGGTGCATCGCAAAAAGAACAGTTTTGCCGAAGGGACCGTGCATAAAATGATCAAGCTTTCAGACCAGCGGGTAAACCCAGTATGTGAACACTTCGGAACCTGTGGCGGCTGCAAGTGGCAAAATCTTAATTATAAAACACAATTAGAGTTTAAGCAGAAGTATGTGTTTGATGCCTTTACGCGCATAGGCAAACTCGACTTTCCGGAGATCATTCCTATTTTAGGAAACGAAAAAGAATATTATTACCGCAACAAACTCGAGTTTTCTTTTTCCAACAAAAAATGGCTCACCAAAGAACAAATGGATTCGGAAGAAATTATTGAAAATAAAAACGCCCTTGGGTTTCATATTCCAGGAATGTTTGATAAGATCCTGGCAATTGAAAATTGCTACCTGCAGGACGAACCAAGCAACAGCATCCGTAACAAGGTGCGGGATTATGCTCTTAAAAATAAACTTACGTTTTTTGATATCCGGAATAAATCAGGCTTGCTGCGAACACTCATGATCCGCACAACAAGCATAGGTGAGATCATGGTGGTTGTTTCGGTTTTTGAATGGCTGGAAAAAGAATTATTTGCTCTGCTTGATTTTATGAAAGCAGAATTCCCGCAGATAACCTGCCTGCAATATGTGCATAACGATAAGGGCAATGACACTTTTTTTGGACTGGATATTAAGACGTATTACGGAAGAGACCATATCCTGGAAGAAATGGAAGGCCTGAAATTTAAGATCAGCGCCAAATCTTTTTACCAAACGAATTCAGAACAGGCTTATAACCTGTACAAAATAACGCGCGACTTTGCAGGATTAACAGGAAATGAGCTTGTATACGATCTTTACACGGGTACAGGAACGATAGCCAACTTTGTAGCAAGACAAGCCAAAAAAGTAATAGGAATTGAATATGTAGAAGACGCTATTAAAGACGCTGTTGAAAATTCGAAATCAAACAATATCGGAAATACGTCGTTTTTTGCCGGTAACATGAAAGATATCCTGAATGAAGAATTTATTAATACGCAGGGCAGACCTGATATAGTTATAACGGATCCACCGCGGGCCGGAATGGATGTAGAGGTTGTAAATAGTATCCTGAAGGCTTTACCTGCAAAAATAGTCTATGTAAGCTGCAATCCAAGCACGCAGGCACGTGATATTGCTTTAATGAAGGAACACTACACGATCATAAAAACTCAACCTGTGGATATG
>JAYSYG010000476.1:0-4058 GCA_043716685.1 Sphingobacteriaceae bacterium
AGAATCTTCGCACAACCAAATACAATTACTGGCTCAATAGGGGTTTTCGGGATCATTCCAAATCTTCAGAAAATGCTTGAGAATAAGCTGGGAATCACAATCGATACTGTAAATACGAACAAGTATAGCGATATGGGTACAGGCCTGCGCCGCGTTACGGAAAAAGAATACAGTTATATTCAGAACTCTGTAGAGAGAGTGTACGATACGTTTACAAAACGTGTGGCAGAAGGCCGTAACATTAGTCAGGCGGAGGTTGATAGCATAGGACAGGGTAGGGTATGGACGGGTGCGGATGCAATCAAAATAAAATTGGTAGATGAACTTGGTGGCTTAAACGATGCAATTGCCTATGCTGCGAAAAAGGCAAAATTAAAGGACTTCAGGATAACAGAACTTCCTAAACAAAAAAGCCCATTTGACGCGCTGCTTGGAAAGAAAGAAAGTGAAATGGAAACACGTATGATCAAAAGGAATTTGGGCCCTACTTATATCTATTTTAAGCAACTGCAGAATGTGCTGCAATTAGAAGGTATTCAGGCCCGTTTACCGTTTGAAATAATCATGAACTGATTATTTAGCGCTTAATTCCGAATAGAGATTACTCATGTCTGAACACAGGCGTGAGTAGCTGAATTTCTGCATTACCTCCGCACTTGCTATACCGGCTTTTTTGTTAACCGCTTCAAAATGGGTAACTGCATATAACACATTCTGTTTATACGTTTCTTCATCACTGGCGTCTGAAAGTAAACCGCATTCGGGGTGTAAAATATCCTGAATGCCTCCAACATTCGTGGTAATAATGTACTTAGAGGCTGCCTGTGCTTCAATCAAACTAACAGGCGTTCCTTCATTTTTGGAAGTCAGGCAGACAAGATCCAGTCCTGCAAGAGCCACATCCACTTCCTTTATCCAGCTGGTGAAAACAAAAAGAGAATTTTTACCGGGTTGAGTAGAGTAGGTGAGTTGCTTTTTCTCTATGTAAGAGATCAATTGCTCTTTAGTCTCTCCATCACCAATAATAAAGGCTTTTATTTTTTTATCCGTGTTCTTTGCAACAAATTCAATGGCATCAATAAACAGATAATGATTTTTTATTGGGGCCAGTCGACCAATAATACCAATAGCTATTTCATCTTCGGCAAGCATATATTTTTGCCGGAATAAGGTTCTTTTTTCCGGTTTATTCTCACTAAATCGCTTAAGGTCAAAGCCAAGTGGAATAACATACATCTTACCCGGGTCGCATATTTTATGTAGCTCAACAAGTTCTTTTTTCTGAACATGGCTGATAGCAATAATTGCTGTGCTTTTTTTTGCAAGATAGCGCTCTATAAATTTAAAAATTCCGGTTTTAAAACTGCCAAAATAGCCGTGAAATACGTGACCGTGAAACGTATGAACAATAATAGGTATTTTACAACGAATGGCGGCGAGTCTTCCCACAGCACCTGCTTTGCTGGCATGGGTGTGCACAATATCGGGTTTAAATTCCTGTATTATCTTTTTTATTCTTCTGTAAGCAAAATAATCTCCCAAAGGGTTAATGCTTCTCCTCAGTTCGTGAATGATCAGTGGCTCAAGCCCAAGTGATTGCGGAATATACAATGAGCTTTCTTCTCCTTCTTCTTCCGGACCACCTATTAAAAGTGTTTCGTATTCCGAAGGCAGGTACCTGCTTAGGTAAGAAACGTTATAGCTTATTCCACCAAGATTAAAACGGTTTATGATACGAAGGACTTTTGGCATTTGATTTTTAAATAATTTTTTAGGATAATTTTAAACGATTTCCTCTTTAATTTACCCTTGCATTTAGATGAACCACCATTTTATCGCGACCAATTTTACAAAACGGATCACACACTTTGATTTGGTAAAAATATACTTTTTTGTGATGTTTAAATTATAATTATCTTAGTCCTCCCGTTTGAAAATAATTACACATATTTTTTTATTTTTTTTGTTATTGATATTAAATCCATTAAGCTCTCAACAATTAAGATTTAAACACATAACAAGCGAAGAAGGACTTAGTACAAACTTCGTCAAAACAATTATTCAGGACAATCTGGGTTTTATGTGGTTTGGTACTCAGGACGGTTTGAATAAATACGATGGTTGCCAGATCAAGGTTTTTAAGAACGATCCCACCAACATTAATTCTCTTTCCTGCTCCGACGTTACAGCCTTAAAGGAAGTTAGGCCAAATCTTATTCTTGTGGGCACCCGTGAAGGGCTTAACTTTTTTGACCCGGTAACTGAAAAATTCTCCTCACTCCAGAAAGTCGACGGTCGCCTGAATTCGCACATCAATACCATCTATAAACTGGATGAAAACAATGCGCTTATAGGTACTGAGGGAGGCTTATTTATTCTGAATTTTTTAGACAAAACAATTAAGAATCCTTATTTTAAATTAGAGGAAAAAGTAAATGTAAAATGCATTGAAAAAGTAAACGATGAAGTGTATATTGGTACCATTAATAAAGGATTGTGGAAACTAACAAAAAAGAACGCGCTTGAAAAAGTACAGTTCATAGTTCCTGAATACCTGGATATTACTATTAGTAACCTGGAATCAATTACCCATATAGGAAGCTATGGAGGTAAGATGTACCTCGGAACTTATGGCTTTGGTATTTTTAAGATTGACCGCCAGTTTGAGATCGAATCTAAAATTTCATTTGCGAAACAAAGCGAGGCGTCAAATTATATTAAAGATTTTGTGATACGTGACAATAAAATTTTTACAGCTTCTTCCTGGGGTGTTTTAGTGTACAACCTGCTTAACGAACATGTCGATTTCTATACCAAGCAGGAAACGCCACTAACACTTAATTCCAATCCCTGCAATTGTATTTTCAGTGATAGGGAGAATAATTTCTGGATCGGTACAGATCTTGGTGGTGTAAACATTTCCTTTTTCAGATCACAGAAATTTCCTAATTCTACTTACAATTACGAGACCAATTTTACCAATATTTACGCTTTTTCAGAAGAAAAAAAGGGGTCAGTAATGCTTGGTGGCGTTAAAACCTTTCACCAGTTAAATCTTGAAAACGGCGAGGTTGTACCCCATCACAAAATGATAGAGGATGGCACAGTTCTGAGTATTGTCAAAGAATCAGAGAACATATACTGGCTCGGTACCTGGGGCAATGGACTGATCCGTTATGATAAATCCACCAAAAAATCACAGAACTTTTTAAAAGATGGGTTGGGCGGTACAATTCTTTGTCTTAAAATCAACGGAGACGATTTGTATGCAGGTTCGGTTGGCGATGGTTTATTTAAAATAAACCTTAAAACGTTTACTGTTGCCCAGTTCACCGAAAAAGAAGGACTTCCGGGAATAAGCATTAATACTATTTTTAAAGACACGAAAGGAAATGTATGGCTTGGAATGTCGGATGTGGGTCTTGTGAAAATGGATGGCTTTGATAAAGCTGGAAAACTTAAGATTTTAAAAACCTATAGCAATAAAGGCAAATTAGGAGAAATTGCTTCCAACATGGTTCTGGGTATAAATGAAGACAAAGCTGGTAACATCTGGGCAGCGACATCAACAGGCTTAAGTAAATTACAGCCGAATAATTCTTTTTATAATTTTTATTCGAAA
The DNA here is from genome assembly GCA_043716685.1 of Sphingobacteriaceae bacterium. Taxonomy (GTDB): domain Bacteria; phylum Bacteroidota; class Bacteroidia; order B-17B0; family Aurantibacillaceae; genus Aurantibacillus. The sequence goes on from JAYSYG010000476.1 coordinate 3,623, forward strand.
GACGGCCTCGCAAACACTTATCTATATTCCATTTTAAAAGACAGTGTAAATAATTTCTGGATGAGTTCCAATGCTGGGATCATCCGATTTAATCCACTGATGGCAGAGAAAGAGATCACATTTAAGAATTATAGCATCAAAGACGGGTTGGTAAATACCGAATACAACAGCGGGGCGGCATTCGTATCAGAATCCGGGATGATGTATTTTGGTGGTGCTAAGGGATTTAATGCCTTTAGACCATCCGCCATCAAAGATAATTTACATGCGCCCGAGGCATACGTAATAGGGTATAAAAGAAGCGGGAACGATGTTGAAACAGATTCGCTGATCACTTATAAGAAACATTTAAACCTGCATTGGCACGAAAATTACTTCCAGTTCGAATTGGTCGCTATGGATTACAGCGATCCTGCAAAAAATAAATTCAGGTATA
>JAYSYG010000477.1:0-12133 GCA_043716685.1 Sphingobacteriaceae bacterium
CTCGACCTGCTTGTAGATCACTACCATAAAAGTGGCGTACTTACTGACACTGTAATTGAAAGGCTTCTGGGCCAAACGGGCGATAACATTGTAGAATCAAAGGACGAAGCCTTAAACAACGACATTATTTTGTTTGGTAATAATGGTCTTGTTATTAAAGCAAAAACAGAGAACCAACGGAAGATAGTAAGTGGCATTGTAAAAAACGACATGCTTTTTGCTGTGGGTCCCGCCGGTACGGGAAAAACATATACTGCCGTGGCTTTAGCTGTAAAAGCGCTGAAAAACAAAGAAGTTAAACGGATCATTCTCACGCGTCCAGCTGTGGAGGCCGGGGAAAACCTTGGTTTTTTACCAGGAGACATGAAGGAAAAACTTGATCCTTATATGCAGCCTTTGTACGACGCTTTAAATGATATGATTCCCACAGAAAAACTTAACCAATACCTTGAAAGCAGGACGGTTCAGATTGCCCCACTTGCTTTTATGAGGGGCCGTACTCTTGACAATGCATTTGTAATACTCGACGAAGCGCAGAATACAACCGAAAGCCAGATGAAAATGTTTCTGACACGCATGGGCGCTAATGCCAAGTTTATTGTTACCGGAGATCCTACCCAGATAGATCTTCCCAGCAAACAATCCAGCGGCCTGTTACAAGCGCTGCGCTTACTAAAAAAAGTAGAAGGTATTAGTGTTATTGAGCTGGATAATACCGATGTGATCCGTCATAGACTCGTGAGGGCTATCATAGAAAAATACGAAGGAAATAAAAACCCGTAATAGATGGCATGGCGGAGATAACGAAAGAAAGGAAAATTATAACCGATAAACTGGTTATTGAAAAGACCGGTCGCGCATTGGAAGAATGGTTTCTTTTGCTTGACAAAAAAGGAGCGCGAAAAATGCCGCATAATCAGATCTTTGCATGTGTAAATAGCATAGAAGGACTTACACCGCTCGGTGAGTGGAATCAAAATCTTCTTACTACTACATACGAATGGAGCCGTGGCATTAAGGAAAGAGGTCAGAAAGGAAAAGATTTTGAGATCAGTGTGAGTAAAACGATTTCTGTACCTGTTCTATATAAAAGTTTTGTTAACACACCTGTGCGCAGTACGTGGTTAAAGGAGAATATTGTCATCTGTAAAGCCACTGAAAATAAATCTGCACGGATTACCTGGGAAGACGAAGTAACCAGTTTAAGTGTTGACTTCTACAGGAAGGCGATCGATAAGTCGCAGGTTGTTGTGCAGCATCAGAAAATACCCGATTCAAAAAAAGCCGCAGTCCTGAAAATTTTTTGGACTAAAAAGCTTGATGCGCTTAAGTTATTTTTGGAAAAATAAACCAATAAAAAAAGCCGTGCCCAAATTGTTTGCCATACTTTTATTTCTTTTTGTTCTGAAGGGGAACTTTTTTGCGCAAAGGATAGAAAAAGACCTGGTTAAAAAAGTCTGGTATTGCTCCTGTAATTTTAAATCCGATAGTCTTGTATTGTTTGCTGATAATACAAGCAACCCAAACAGCGAGGTAAGGTTTTCGACTACCGGAAAACTAATACTTAAAAATTTAAAAAAGAGAAGTACAGATTCGAGTTTCACTTACCTCATCAGGAAAAAATCTGTAATTCTCCGCTCTAATCAGAAAGACTCTGTTAAGACACTTAATTACGAAGTGAAAAAAATAGCCGGTAAAAAAGCCTATCAATTCAGCATGAAGTTCAGTTCACGCTATACAAAACGAAAAGGAGATGATACCATTGCGGTGCATAAATTTACCCTGGCGCAGGGGAAAAAAAGAAAAACAATAGAACTTTATGAAGAGTTAGCTGTATTCAGCCAGAAAAGGGCTTTGCGCAACGACAGTATTAACCGGGCTGTCTGGGGCATATTTGTTGGATACATTGCGGATACGTTACTAATAGACTCCGACCAGTTTGTAGAACATAATTTTTACAAGAAGTATACCGACACGCTTCATTATATCGCTCCTCTGTTGCTTGATACCATCGTGAGGATAAAAGTCCCTGTGAAAGAAATAACCGGTATTTACAGCCAAAGAGAGCCACTTAGCACTGTTACAACAAATGCAACTTTGCTTGCCCTGGCCACTGGACTTGTATGTGTGTCGGCCTCGTTAATGGGTGGTGAAAGTTCAGCGGGAAGTGTATTTGGGCAGGCAGGCGTTATTTCCTTTCTAACAATACCAATTTCTTTTGGCATTAATATGCTCTTTTCGAAACAAAAATTCCTGATAAAAGCCGGGAAGGAAAGTAAAAAAGTGTGGGCGTTCGACCGCCGCATGCCGCGAACAGTGGTAACACAAAGAAACAAAAAATTTAAATTGAAAAAGTAAAAGGCACTTTTATAATTTATACCGATTGCCACGCTCATGCCAGCCTTCTGAAATATATTTTAGTTTTTGAAAAAATATATTTCAAATTGGTATTACTTGATTATGAAGGAATGCTTCCCGCTACAGAAAAAAAGAGAAGAGACACATTTTTTCTGCCCGAGTGTCCGGTTCCACGACAGTTAACTGAACGTTCTATGTTCAACTTTATTCAGATCATCCTTGCTTAAAGATTTGAAGTAATCATACGTAATCTTCAATCCTTCTGCTCTGCTCACTTTTGGTTCCCAGCCAAGAATTTCCCGCGCTTTGGTAATATCCGGACGGCGCTGTTTTGGATCGTCTTTTGGAAGAGGTAATGAAATCAGCTTTTGTTTTGCTCCCGTTAATTTCAGGATCTCTTCACCAAACTCCTTAATTGTAATTTCACTTGGATTTCCAATATTTACAGGCAAATGGTAATCACTCATTAATAACTTGTATATGCCTTCCACAAGGTCATCCACGTAACAAAAACTTCGCGTTTGAGATCCGTCGCCAAACATGGTAAGATCTTCTCCACGTAATGCCTGTCCGATAAATGCAGGTAAAACCCGCCCGTCGTTCAGTCGCATACGGGGACCATAGGTATTAAAAATACGGATGATTCGCGTTTCCAGACCGTGATAATCATGATAGGCCATTGTAATAGCTTCCATAAAACGTTTCGCTTCGTCATAACAACCACGTGGACCAACAGGATTCACATTGCCCCAATACTCTTCTGTTTGAGGGTGTACATGCGGATCTCCATAAACTTCGCTGGTAGAAGCAACAAGTACTCGTGCTTTTTTTACCCTGGCCAATCCAAGCACATTATGGGAGCCCAAAGAAGAAACCTTTAAAGTCTGGATCGGGATCTTTAAATAATCGATAGGACTTGCCGGAGATGCAAAGTGTAAAATATAATCGAGTTCGCCCGGAACATGAATAAATTTAGAAACATCGCAATGATAAAATTCAAACTGCTCCAGCTTAAACAAATGCTCAATATTCTTAAGATCGCCCGTAATCAGGTTATCCATGGCCACTACGCGCATTCCTTCTTTAATAAAACGGTCGCATAAATGCGATCCTAAAAACCCTGCGGCACCTGTTATTAATATTCTTTTTTGCATATTTTAGTTTTAAATTTGACTTGAGGTCTCATTTTGAAACCTCAGGATTGTTATTTTTCAGGTAAATTATCCAGATCGATTTTATCCTTTTCCCTACCAGTAGCACTCTTATTTACACGTAAATGGAAAAGGCTTATAAAATTTACAGATGTACTTTCGATTTCAACATTTTTCTTATTTAAAAAACACTCATCAAAACTTAAACCCGTAACGCCCGTAATAATATCTATTCTATTTGGTGGGTAACCCAACTGAACAACATGGTCTGTTTCACTAAAATCTTTTTCAGAAATATCATACCCTCCGAACCCAAAATCATTTAGTACTACAATTATTTTCTTAGAGTTTTCCTGGCTTGGTTTAACCCAGAAATCAATATCTCCGGTATAACGTGGGTAGCCATACATTGCGACCGCATAACCACCGACAACAAGGTATTCAACCTTGTGTTTATTTAATAACTCTATAAACTCTTTGAAATCCTGGCCTATGTCCATTTAAAAAAAATTGAATATAATGTTCTCTAAGCTGTTCCAAAGCCTGCAAACGCTCCACATAACTTTTTGTCAACCAAAAATCCAGATCATTTGGTTCCTCATTCAATTTGTACTTTTTTACTATCTTTTCCACATCAATTCGTTTTAATTCCAATACAATAATAATCGTATCCCAGGTCTTTCATATCCTTGTGATCAAAAATATTTCTTCCGTCAAATATTACGTTGGCGTTTAAACGTTTTGAAAGCTCTTCAAAATCCGGAGATCTGAATTCGGGCCATTCTGTTACAATTAATAAGGCATCTGCATTGTTCAAAGTATCATACATATCGGTTGAATACGAAATTGTATCGCCCAGCATGCGTTGCGCTTCATGCATGGCTACAGGATCGTACGCTACCACACTTGCTCCCGCTTTCAATAGTTTTTCAATAATCACTAAGCTTGGGGCTTCTCGCATGTCGTCTGTTTTTGGCTTGAAGGATAAACCCCATAACGCAAACGTTTTGCCTTTTAAGTTATTATTAAAATATGTGCGTACTTTATTAAACAATACTTCCTTTTGTGCCTCGTTAACTTCTTCAACAGCGTTTAGAATGCGCATGTCGTACTTATGTTCCTTTGCAGTTTTTATAAGTGCTTTCACGTCCTTTGGAAAACAGCTTCCGCCATATCCAACACCGGGATAGATAAACTTAGGGCCAATCCTTCCGTCACTTCCAATTCCTTTACGCACCATGTTTACATCTGCACCCATTATCTCGCAAAGATTTGCTACATCATTCATAAAGCTGATCTTGGTTGCCAGCATTGCGTTTGCAGCATACTTGGTCATTTCAGCGCTTGGAATATCCATAAAAATGATCGGGTGACCATTCATTAAAAATGGCTTATACAGTTTACGCATGATTTCTTCCGCTTCATGCCTGTCGGTTCCTACAACAATCCTGTCAGGCTTCATAAAATCTTCTATAGCTGCACCTTCCTTTAAAAATTCGGGATTAGAAGCAACATAGAAATCAATTTTTACACCTCGCTTATCCAGCTCTGCCTGCAAAGCCTTGCGTACCTTTTCTGCAGTAGTAACTGGCACAGTAGATTTTGTTACCACCACCAAAGGCTTTTGCATGTGCTTGCCAATTCCTGCAGCTACAGCTAATACATATTTTAAATCAGCTGAACCATCCTCATCTGGCGGCGTTCCAACCGCTATAAAAGCAACTTCCGCATCTATTATACTTTCAGGTAAAGAGGTCGAGAAATGCAGTCGCTTTTTTTGCGCATTTCTTAAAACCATTTCTTCGAGTCCCGGCTCGTATATTGGAAGAATTCCTTTATTCAGATTGTCAATCTTTTTTTGATCGATGTCAACACATGTTACATCAACGCCGACTTCAGCAAAACAGGTTCCTGTTACTAAACCTACATATCCTGTTCCTACAACTGTAATCTTCATATATTTTAATTGTGAAATTTCCCTACCCGTCTTCACCAAGAGTATATGGTGGTTGCAATGCCACCGGGCAGTTATATTAATTCTAAAACTGTTTTTGTTATGTAATTTAATGTTTCTTCGTCAAGCTCTGTGTGCATTGGTAAAGATAATACGCACCCGCATAGTTTTTCAGTTACCGGGAAACTGCCTGGCTTGTGTCTGTCGCTTGCAAAAGCTTTCTGCATGTGAAGCGGGATCGGGTAATAGATCATGGATGAAATTCCCCGTTCAGCTAGTTGTTCACGGAGCTTTGTCCTGTCAATTCCAATCAACTGCAAGGTGTATTGGTGGAACACATGGTTGGAATGTTTTACGCGAACCGGAATTTTTAATTTTGGATGTCCCGCAAAAGCTTTGTCATAATGATTTGCCACTTTATTTCTTGCAGCAGCATATTCATCCAGATGCTTTAGTTTTACCTTTAATACTGCAGCCTGTATTGTATCAAGGCGCGAATTCACTCCCAACACATCATGCACATATTGCACACTTTGTCCATGGTGCGCGATCATTCTTAATTTTTTTGCAAGATCGTCGTCGTTGGTATACATAGCGCCACCATCTCCATAACATCCTAAGTTCTTGCTTGGAAAGAAAGAGGTGCAGCCAATAGTTCCGATTGTGCCGGCCTTGGCTGTTTTCCCATCACTGAAAAAATAATCTCCACCAATGGCCTGGGCCACATCTTCTATCACATATAAATTATTCTTTTTTGCAATAGCCATGATCCTTTCCATATTGGCACATTGTCCGAACAGATGCACAGGAACAATGGCTTTTGTTTTTGAAGTGATATTGCGTTCCATCGCTGCTATATCAAGATCAAATGTGTCTGGATTAACATCTACCAGCACGGGAACCAATCCCAAAAGCCCTATCACCTCCGCTGTTGCTACATACGTAAAACTCGCGGTTATCACTTCATCCCCTGGCTTAAGTCCCAGGGCCATCATTGCAATTTGCAAAGCATCCGTACCATTTGCGCAGGGGATAACGTGTTTTACATTCAGGTATTTCTCAAGATCTGCCTGGAATCCCTTCACTGCAGGTCCATTAATAAACGCAGCGCTATCAATCACTTCCTGGATGCCTGCATCCACTTCGCTTTTTATTCTTTGGTACTGACCCTTAAGGTCCACCATCTGAATTTTTTTGGTTGAGATCATTGTCTTAATTATGGAGCAGTGAAATTACTAAATTTTACTGATTATTCGGGAAAAACGGGTCAAAAGCCTTAAGGAACCAATCCGGCATTGCACACAGCTTATTGGTAGATTTATCAATACATACAAGGGTTACTTGTCCGGTATTGAGCAATTCCCCTTTTGAATTATAACACTCGTAATCGAATGGAATTCTGAGACCTTTGGGTTTTTCCCACAAACGCGTTACTACAGTAATCTCGTCGTCGTAATACGCGGGTTTCTTGTAGTTAATAGAGAAGTCTACAACCGGCATCAATATTCCCCTGGCCTCCACGTCTTTATAACTAAACCCAAGCAAGCGCATCGCCTCCACCCTTCCTACCTCGTAATACTGTGCATAGATGCCATAATACGCGTAGCCCATCTGGTCTGTTTCACCATATCTTACCCTGATCTTTGTTTCTGATTTGATCATATAAATTACTTTGTACAAATTTAAACAGATTATAAAACTAATCAGGTAAATTCAGATATTTCATTTACTTCTTTTTTTCATAAAAACTATTAAAGTATAAAAAGAGTTTTCCTTTGGTAAAATAGAGGTATAATTACCAAAAAACGACAGTGAACGAATAATTCAAAAAAATTTCGGTGAAGGAAAAAACTGTTTTAAAAAAAGTCCTTATAATTTCAAAAAATCGCTTAAGGCATATTTTATGATTTACTGCTTTCATTCTAAAAAACTATACAAACTTTTAAAATTGCTCGAGAAATTTTGGATCAGAAGATACGCTTTTCAGAACCTTACACCCATGTTGTGTATCCCTTTTTAATCAATAGCAGCAAGGCTTTCTGGGTGATTAATAACTGCCATGCAAACCGGAAAGAAACAAATAAGACAAGGTACCATACAAAAACAAATCGTAACTTTAGATAAAAAGATGAAAGGTGCCGGTTTACATAATAGCAAAAAAATAGTACAAAACAATACCGCTAACAAGATTTAATAGGGTCAAACAAAAAAAAACCGGAATTGCAAGCCGAAACCAAAAATTTCCAAAATTTTTTTTTTGGATTTCCTATTGCAAAGACAAATAATCGCATTATATTTACAAACACTATCGCGTTGATTACTTATAACAACATAATATTTAAAACTTTTTTATAACATGATGAAAGAAAAAACTGCTGAGCAAGTTTGGAATGGTTGCCTGGAAATTGTAAAGGATAATGTTAGCCCACAAAATTTTAAAACATGGTTTGATCCGATCAAACCCATTAAAATAAATAATAATGTTTTAACCATCCAGGTGCCGTCACAGTTTTTTTATGAATGGATCGAAGAACACTATATTACCTTAATTAAAAAAGTAATTAAAAAGGAACTGGGTCCGGAAGGGCGTTTAGAATATAATATTATTATGGACAATGCTTCAGGTAAAACTGAAACGCCTATTACTTTCAAACTTCCTAATATAAATACCAATTTAAAAAATCCGTCGGTATCCATGCCAATTGATATTGGTGGAAATAATTCAATTAAAAATCCATTTGTTATTCCGGGACTAAAAAAGGTACAGGTTGAATCTCAACTAAACCCTAACTACAGCTTCGATAATTTTGTTGAAGGAGACTGTAACCGTTTATCCCGCAGTGCCGGATATGCTGTGGCGCAAAAACCAGGCGGAAACGCTTTTAACCCTTTATTATTATATGGCGGTGTTGGTTTAGGCAAAACACACTTAGCGCAAGCCATCGGTATTGAAGTAAAAAAGAACTACCCGAACAAAACCGTTCTTTACGTCCAATCAGAAAAATTCATCACGCAATTTATTGAATCCATAAAAAACAACAATCAGAATGACTTTGTACATTTCTACCAAATGATAGACGTGCTGATCATTGATGATGTTCAGTATTTTGCAGGTAAGGAAAAAACACAGGATGTATTCTTCCACATATTTAATCACCTGCACCAATTAGGAAAACAAATTATTTTAACAGCAGACCGGGCGCCTGTTGATATCCAGGGAATAGAACAACGCTTGTTATCCCGCTTCAAATGGGGACTTAGCGCTGATCTTCAGGCTCCAGGCCTTGAAACACGTATTGCGATCCTCGATAAAAAGGTATATAATGAAGGAATTCAACTTCCAAAAGAAGTAAACGAATATCTTGCTTACAGCATCACTTCAAATGTGCGTGAACTCGAAGGCGCCTTAATCTCCTTATTGGCACAATCCAGCTTAAACAAAAAGACTATCACTTTGGAATTAGCCAAAACGATGATCGATAAATTTGTGAAGAGTACTGCGCGAGAAGTTTCGATTGATTATATACAGAAAGTTGTATGCGATTATTTTGATCTTGCAATTGACACTATGAAATCTAAAACGCGTAAGCGTGAAGTCGTACAAGCTCGTCAGATTGCCATGTACTTTGCAAAAAGTATGACTAAATCTTCTTTGGCAACTATAGGTATGCATTGCGGTGGAAAAGACCACGCTACTGTATTACACGCGTGTCGCACGGTAAACAATCTTATGGATACCGACAAACGCTTTAAAGCCTATATCGAAGAACTTGAAAAGAAGATCAGCATTACTAATTAACAGTAGTTATAAGTATTAAAAAAACCCTTCCGCAACGAAGGGTTTTTTTTATGATTGTTTAAAATTTTCTTTGTTAAAACCGAATTTCTCTGCTAGCTTTAAAGACTAATTTTATTTTATGAAGAACATTACTGTGATAGGCAGCGGAACCATGGGAAACGGCATTGCGCATACTTTTGCACAATGTGGCTACAGTGTAAACCTGGTTGACGTGAATGAAAACGCGCTTCAAAAAGCAATAGCAACCATTACCAAAAATTTAGACAGACAGGTTCAAAAAGGCAGTATAAACGAAGAGGCTAAAAATGCAACTTTAAAAAATATTACAACTTACACCGACCTTGTTAAAGCTGCATCCAACGCCGACCTTGTTGTAGAGGCCGCCAGTGAGAATGTTGATATCAAATTCAAGATCTTTAAACAACTTGATGAGATCTGTCATCCAAACACTATTCTTGCAAGCAATACTTCTTCTATTTCAATTACTCAGATTGCAGCAGTTACAAAGCGTGCAGATAAAGTAATCGGAATGCATTTTATGAACCCGGTACCTGTTATGAAACTGGTTGAAGTAATTCGCGGTTACAGTACATCCAACGAGGTGTGCGATCTTATTATGGCAACATCCAAAAAGCTTAACAAGACCCCCGTTGAAGTAAACGATTTTCCAGGCTTTGTTGCAAACAAAATTTTAATGCCTATGATCAACGAAGCCATTATCACTTTGAATGAAGGTGTTGCCGGCGTAGAAGAAATAGACACTGTTATGAAATTGGGGATGGCACATCCAATGGGTCCACTGCAATTAGCAGACTTTATAGGGCTGGATGTATGTCTTAATATACTACGTGTTTTACAGGATGGATTTGGGAATCCGAAATATTCACCCTGTCCTTTATTGGTTAACATGGTAACAGCCGGCCACCTGGGAGTAAAATCAGGAAAAGGATTTTACGACTACAGTGGTGGCGGAAAAGAACTGGTATTAGCAGAACGCTTTAAAAAGAAAATAAACGCAACCGTATAATTAAACATATTTGTCTTCAACATACTCAGATATTCTCCCGATCGAATTTCCTAACATCCCAAGTGCGGGCGTTTATTATTTTAATACTAAAAGTGGGTTACGCTATGAAGTAAGGTTCGGCAGATTGCAGGACAATATTTTACACGCCAACATTGTATTCGGGGTCATTAACGATGAGTTTGAAGGAGAAGAATATGTTACCACCAACCGCGGTGAAGTTTACCAGGTGATGAATACAATTGTAGAGATCGTTAAGAACTACATGAAAGAACACCCAAAAGTAAACATCTACGAGTTTAATGCTGTTGGAAGAGACGGCGAAGACGAAAACATTGAAAACGCCCGCATGGCTCTTTACAGAAGATTTTTACCAAGGATTTTTGAAGAGGGATGGAGATTTAAGATTGATGGGAATTTTGCTTTGGTAACAAAGGCTTAGAAGGCCACAGGTTTCGCTGATCCGGATTTTATAGGTCTCAACTCAATAATCAAACTTTAGGCTTATTAAACTATCTCTTATAGGAGTCAGCAATATTTTATGACAATGAGAATTCCATATATAGTAATAGCAATATTTCTTTTATGTGGCTGCGGACAATTCAATGAAGCTGACTCTGTTCAAGAACTTGATGAACCTAATTCTTCAAAACAACTTTTAGACTATGGTAGTTCGGTTTCAAGTATTCTTTTTCTTACTGACGGTCAGCAATTTTCAGACCGAGGGTTTACAAATGAACGGTCAAGTTGGCCATCATGTTTTTCCAAATTTGATTCACTTTACATTTACATTCCACCGAACAAATTTCAGGTATCAGCTTTATGCATTGGCTTTGACAGTATTCTGGCTGTACAGGGAAAAAAACCAGATTTCGTGATTAACGATTTAAGGCGATCATGCATTGTTAAAATGAATCCTGAGTTTTTTCAAAAATATGATACGATAATAGGTGCTTTTAAATGCTGGGACTCTTTAAAAAACATTTACGAATACTTCCCATTTGTGACGGCTATTAGATAACTGCTGTTATACCGAAAGTTGAGAGGTTTTTGAAAAAAAGCTGACTACTATCGGTTATACCGAACACTCAGGTGATTGTTTTTCCAAAAACTGAGTTGTTTTGGTATAACAGAGCGGCTAAGTGCCGGCGGCATAGGGGGCCTAGGTGGGGCCTAGCCGTCATCCGATATTACCTTCAAAGTACTTTTTTGATTATTATCTGTGTGGAATCTGCGCAATCTGTGGCAAAGATCCCCTGGCCAACGCACGCGCAGATTCTTCGCTAAGGCTCAGAATAGCACTTCTGGGCTGGTCTAGATCATGACTCTCTTCAGTCCCTTTAGTCGTGGTTCATTTCCAGATCAGTGAAATCCCCGCAATCTGTAGCAAAAAAACTCTAAATCCCCAACCAGCTTTTCGCCGAAGATCCCATTACAATTTCTTTTTCAGATTGACTCAATGGGGCCGTTCTCACCAATTCACCGGGAACTGCTTCACCTAATGGAAAAGGATAATCGCTTCCCTGCATTACTTTATCCGCACCAACAAGATCAATAATATATTGCAGCATTTTGTGATCGCATACATGGCTGTCCACCCAAAATTTACCAAGATACTCTTTCGGATTTATAGGATTGTCCATTGCAACAAGATCCGGGCGGCAATCCCAGCCATGCTCAATACGGCTGATCGTGGGCAAAAAAGACCCGCCACCATGCGCAAAACATACTTTCAGATTTTTGTATTTTTCAAAAACTCCCCCAAAGATCATACTACAGATAGCACGGCTGATTTCGGCCGGCATACCCACTAACCAGGGCAACCAATATTTACTCATGTGCTCCTG
>JAYSYG010000478.1:0-4033 GCA_043716685.1 Sphingobacteriaceae bacterium
ATTAAAGAATCGTCACACCGCAGCAGTAAAGACTTTAAAGTACACTGTATTATTGACGAGGTAGGACAGATCTCCGCTCACTACTTGCGTGAGTTATTAAGGTTTGCAAAAAACAGGAATATTATGATGATCAATGGACTTCCAAATAAATCGGGATTAGAAAGTCACTACAAATACACCTACCAGTTCAGGAGGGAAGAGAATAACAATGTGAGAATCTTCCCTAGTATTGTAACGGAAGTGGAGGCGTAAAGAGACAAGAATGAAACTAAATTAAAGAGCCATTGCATTCGTAGTGGCTTTTTTATTTAAATCTTATTTTTATATTTGAAATACCCAAACCTAATTTTTCACACGAACTTCCTAAAATCAGCTATTAACAATCAGTAAAACCTAACGTAAAATGACTGAATCTTTCACTATAAAACTTAACTCTGGATCTAACTCCATTCTGAAAATTGGATTTTTATTCAGGGCCATTTTCATCCTGATCTTTGTGCTGGGTTCCGCTTTGTTAGGACTAAATATTATTGAAGATTCTTTAATAGGCGCTTTGATTTGTTTTGCCATCTGTTTTGTATTATTTCTTGTCTTCTATAATATTTTAAACGCCGCATTTTTTTCAGAAAGTTTAATTGTAACAAAACAAACCGTCACCGTCATTCATAAAAACCTGGGTAATACAAAAAAATCTCTCATTAACTTTAATGAGATAAAGTACTTTGGATTTGCAGATCAACAGTATACTAAACATACAATGGATAATCCCATCCTTGATATTACAGGACTTGCGACACAGGAAAGAGAACTACAATATATCATTGACGAAGGTACAATTCAAATTGAAACTTCATCAAAAACCCTTAAGTTTGGCAAAAACATGCCCTCCTGGGAAGTGGAAGAAGTAATAGAAGAAATAGAACAGTTTACCGGACTAAGGTTTAAAACGCCAATCCCACAGCGATTTGAGGAGGAGTCAGCAAGAGAATTTGATTCAGAAGCGGAGGAAGAATTACCAACAGATCAGGAAACCGAAAGCTCAGCGACATTTCTAAAAAAACAAACTTACGAAGGTGATTTTGGTAGCTTAACAATAGAACAGAAGCTGGACATTCCAAGTGCCGAAGACAGAGCTTTTTTGAATGGCAAACTAGCGGCTTCAGGAAAGTATCAAATTGGTCATAAACAATTTGTTTTAATCTCCAATGGTTTTATTTATGCAATAAGAGGGTTTCCAGAGCAGTTATAAACCCAGGTTAAATTGTACTTTTGCTCGCTTTGGTTCAGCGGGGGTGACACATTTCCATCCTTTTTAAATGGCATTTTCAAATTTGCTACCTCAAATTATCATCCAGGTTCAATCAATTACGGGGCTGTTCAAGACTTCGATAACAAAGCCACTGTATCTTTTTATGGAGAGACATATAATGTGGATTTTGAGTAGGTATCCTAATTTTCATCATTCTAACACTATCTAAATTTGAGATTCATTAATTTTTAAATACATTTACTTTTCATCCACGCCACTACAATATGAAAAGTATTTTATTTACAAGCTTATTTTTATTAACCTTCTCCTCTTACTCCCAAACCTTTCCCAGCAGTCAAACAGACGGAAAGTACTACACTATCAATGGTTACAAACTCTGGACTGTAAGCTTCGGCAAAGGAGATCCTCTCTTTTTTATTGCGGGCGGTCCGGGTGGAACCCATTATGGTTTAAGAAGTTTTGACTCCCTGAGTAAAACTAATACGCTGGTATATTATGATGGACTTGGCCGTGGCAAATCGGACACCGCAAAAAACATTACGGAATATACGTTAGCAAGAGATATTGAAGACCTGGAGGGCCTGAGAAAAGCAATGGGTTTTGAAAAAATAAATATCCTTGGCCACTCTTATGGTGGACTCGTCGCACAAGGATACACGATTAAATATCCAAACCTGGTGAAGCATCTCATCGTCGCGAATTCTTTTCACAGTTTTATTATGTGGCAGGCCAACGATGATAATTCTAATCACGAAATAAAAACAAATTACCCGGAAGTTTGGGATGCTCTTATGAAAGTGCGTGAGCAAGGTGCGATCTCGAGTGATGTAATCCACCAGGAAATTTATGGGCAGGTGCCTTATGGTTTTTTATATGCTTATAATCCTGATAATTTTAAAAGCCGGGGAAGAAAACCCTATCCCAATTCTTTTAATACAAGACTTTATTACCAGATGGTTGGCAAGGATGGAGATTTTATTGTAGGAAGCGATATTGGCAGTTTTGATTTCAGAAAACAATTAAAGGATCTGAAAATGCCAATTCTTATTATTGGCGGCAGGTATGACAGAGTAGCGGTTCCTTCCATGATGATCAAATACAAAGAATACTGTCCACAGGCTAAATATGTAATGTTTGAGAACAGCGGACATAATCCACAGGTAGAAGAGCCGGGTAAAGAGCTTTCCCTGATCAGCGATTTTTTAAGTCACTAAGTTTTTTTCAGATAGAAAAGCCCAAGACCAATAAGTCCCGCGCAGAAGGAAGCCGATAAGATCATAAGCTTGGACGATTGAATGATAAGTTCTTCTGTAAATGCAAGTTGTGTTATAAATATAGACATGGTGAAACCAATACCGGCTATACAGCCCATACCTAGAAGGTTATACCAGGAAACCCCAACTGGTAATGCAACAATTTTTAATTTAACAATAGCAAAAGAAGCCAGGAAAATGCCTGCGGGTTTACCAATTAGAAGTCCGAGGCCAATTCCTAATGCATGATCTTCCTTTAAAGCAAAAAGAAAGTCTGAATTAACTTGTATTGCTGTATTGGCCAACGTAAACAAAGGCAAAATAATAAACGCTACCGGAACATGCAGAAATTTCTGCAACTTTATTGAAGGTGAAGAATCTGAACCATCACCAAAAGGAAAAGCAAATGCAAGTAGTACACCCGAAATAGTGGGATGAATTCCCGAACGCATCATGCAATACCACATGAGAACTCCTAAAATCAGATAAGGGAAAAGACGGTGAACCTTTAGCCGGTTTAAAATTAAAAGTAAGGCGAAAATCCCCAGTGAGCAGGCGAGATAAGTAAACTGAATTCCTGATCCATAAAATAATGCTATAATAATAATTGAACCCAGGTCATCTATAATTGCAATTGCGGTTAAAAGAATTTTAATAGATAGAGGCGCGCGTTTTCCGGCCAGCGCAAGAATTCCGAGCGCAAAAGCAATATCAGTTCCCATGGGAATTCCAAAACCGTTAAGTGTATTTGAATTGTAGTTAAAAGCGGCAAAGATCAAAGCCGGTACAATCATTCCACCAAACGCTGCAGCAATAGGTAAAATTGCGTTTTTAACCGGGTTGAGTTCGCCTGCGTATAACTCCCGCTCTATTTCCAATCCCACCGTCAGAAAAAAAATGGTCATCAACCCATCATTTATCCAATGTTCTGTACTAAAATGCAAATTGAAACTTTCCGGGCCAAACTCATGGTGCCAGAAATGAATATAATTTTCACCACCATTCGTATTTGCGATCCACAAAGAAATAAGTGCGCAAAATAATAAGACTAAACCTGCATTTTTTTCACTGCCGCTAAATTCTTTAAAAATATTACCGCTAACGGTTTTCAAATTAAAAAATCCGGTTTAAGTGAAACATTAAACTTTCATAGTACTTTTGATAATCGCGGATATAACCTGGGGTATTGTAGTCTCTGGAGGGAGTCTCACACAGCGCTTCAAAGTTTTTGATGGCCATTTCCAGGTAGTCCGGATCTACTTCTTCAAGAAATAGCTTTTTATTATTCTGCATCAGATTCAGAATCCGTAAAGAAGAACGGTGATTTGTTTCATTCTTCAGCCCCTTAATTTCATCAATCATTTGCTCTAACCTTGCCATGCTATAAAGATACGATTAGCGAATGAAATTTCGAATTCTTTTTAAACCAGATAAGGGATTGCTTATATGTTTAAAATTTATGGAGTTACAAAATAACGATCGCCGCTTGGTTTCCGTTCCATACTACCGG